>CACXGG010000001.1 GCA_902767145.1 Oscillospiraceae bacterium
AAGGGGGTTGTTGCATGTATCTCCGCCGAAGACCACCATATCCAGGCCCTTCTGCTCGTATTCACGTCTTATGAGTGCGGTGAGGTCGGCGGGATGGATAAAGCAGAATTCAGCATGAAGGTCACTGAAATAGAAGATCCTCAGATCGGGATCACCCTCCCTGTCTGTCCTTGAGATGGTGTCTCTGGTTATCTTAAGTGACCTGGCTTCCAGCATTCCCCGTATGAGGAGATATATACCTATGGCCAGGATGATCCCGATAATAAAGGCTATTACAGGCTTGTCCAATATATGTGTACCCTTTCTGCTCTTACAATAAAAGAATTTTATTATAAGTATTATAATATATTTTATTTTTTAAATTGTGATGATATAATCAACGCATGAATTCTAACATAAGAACTATGGGAGGAACAGAACATGCCTAAGACAGACATTAAGTATGAGATCGTAAAGCCCCTCGGGATCCTTGCCACAAACAAGTCCGGATGGAACAGAGAGATCAATATCGTAAAGTGGAACGAGGGTAAGGCTAAGGTCGATATCCGTGATTGGGGCCCTGATCATGAGAAGGTCGGTAAGGGCATTTCCCTTAGCGCTGAAGAGATCGCTATCCTTAAGGAGCTTCTTGCTGACTACGATCCTTACGAGATAGAGGAATAATCGATTTGAATCTTAGAAGTGAAGAGCGCGCCGGTATAGTCGCGCTTATACTTCTGTTTTTGTGGGGGACTCTGATTACAGAGCCCTTGCATGTTTGTATGGAGTTTTTTTGGAGCTGTGCATATAAGCTCATGACACTTCTGGGGATAGGCGCACATATCAAGACCGCGAATACATTATCGGTACTTCTTTTCGCCCTTGTCTTCGTGGGGTTTATGATCCTTTCCAAGACCGGTTTTTACAGATTTATCCCCGTTACGATCCTCGGGATCACTGCTCTCAGTGTGGCCATATCCTTTTTCATGAGCTACACATACAGCCCGGGAAATATCGTTGCCCTGGCCATCGCGCTGGCGGTGACGGCTTTTTTCCACCTTATCAGGAACGATGTCCTGCTCAAGTGGGAGGCTGACGTATGTATCCTTTCCGCTTCCGCCTTTCTTATCACGGGACTTTTCTTTGAGCCCCTTGCCCGCAAGGGGGAGATCATCTCAAATGTCCTCTACATTACAAGGCATCAGCAGACTGACATAGGTTCCGTATTCGGATCATTCCTTCACATCCCTTCATTTGTATGGGGAGCATTCATCTTTGTCCTTGTGACGCTGCCGACCATCTATTACTCTGCTTCAAGAGATAAGGAGCTCATATGAAGAATAATGAGAACCAGCTGGATCTTTTCTCCGGCGATCTGTTCGGGGAAAACGATATAAAGAAGGAATACGAAGAGCTCGTTAAGACGCTCAATTATCACTGTGACCGCTATTATAACGACGATGAGCCGGAGATATCGGACTTTGAGTACGATATGATGAACCAGCGCCTCAAGAAGATAGAGGCCGACCACCCTGAGCTCATATCAGATGATTCCCCCTCCAGAAGAGCAGGCTGGAAGGCTGAGAAGGGTATCCTCGTTAAGCATAACGTGCCCATGCTGAGCCTTCAGGATGTCTTTTCCAAAGAGGAGGTGGACGACTTCGTAAACAGTCTCCGGGAGACACTGGGAGAAGGTACGGAGTTCCTCGTAGAGACAAAGATCGACGGTCTTTCCATGGCCCTGAGGTACGAAAACGGAGATCTGGTGATGGCAGTTACCAGAGGCGACGGTATAACTGAAGGCGAAGACGTCACCATGAACGCCAGGGTCATAAAGGACGTGGTAAAGAAGATGCCCCATCCCGTGGAGTACATAGAGATCAGGGGCGAGGTCTATATGACCAGGGCGGCATTTGAAAAGGTAAATGCAGAAGCTGAGGAGCAGGGGACAAAGCTCTTTGCAAATCCCAGGAACTGCGCTGCAGGAACTCTCCGCCAGCTGGATACCAGGATCACCAAGAAGAGGGATCTGTCCCTTTTCATATTCAATGTCCAGGAAGTCAGGGGAACCACCTTCAAGACCCACGACGAGGGCTATGAATTCCTCAGGAAGAACGGCGTTAAGGTCATTGACCATTATTATAAGTGCAGGACCTCTGAGGAGGTCTGGGAGGCCATTCAGAAGATAGGACAGGCCAGGGGAGAGCTCAGCTACGATATAGACGGAGCTGTGGTCAAGCTGAACAACATAGAGGACAGGGCGCGTCTGGGAGCCACCATCAAGTTCCCCAGAGGGGCCATCGCATATAAATATCCCCCGGAGGAGAAGGAGACAAAGCTGCTTTCAGTCGAGGTGGGAACGGGAAGGACCGGCAGGGTCACCCCGGTGGCAGTCTTTGAGCCCATAAGCCTTTGCGGCACCATGGTCTCCAGGGCTACCCTTCATAACCAGAACTTCATAGATGAGATGGATATCGGTATCGGCGATACCCTGGTGGTATTTAAGTCCGGTGAGATCATCCCCAAGATCAAGTGCGTCAATAAGGATAAGAGGCCTTCTGACTGGCAGCGCTACAAGCTCCCGGAGGAGTGCCCTGTATGCGGCCATAAGCTTGTAAGGGAAAAGGATGCCGCCGACCTTAAGTGCGTCAACCTGAACTGCCCCGGCACCATCATAAACAGGATCGTAAACTTCGTATCCAGGGATGCCATGAATATCAAGGGCTTCGGATATGAATATATAAAGGCTCTGGTGGATGAGGGATATATCAGGGATATATCCGACATCTTCGTCCTGGGAAGATACAGGGATGAACTTGTGGAAAAGGGCATCCTGGGAAAAGACAAGAATACGGATAAGCTCCTGGCAGCCATAGATGCCGCTAAAACGGAGACTCCCGCCGATAAGGTGTTATCCGGTCTCGGTATCCCCAACGTTGGTAAAGCCACCGCTAAGGAGCTTATAAGGTACTTCGGATCCATCGACAGGATAGAGGATGCATCTGTGGAGGAACTGGTGAAGGTGGGAGATATCGGAGAGATATCCGCAGCAGGCATCAGGAACTTCTTCGAAGATGAGGAGATGAGATCGCTTATGGCAAGGCTTCGTGAGTCCGGTGTAAGATTTGAGGCGGAGGATACAGTGACAGGTTCCGCTCTGGAAGGTCTCACCATCTGCATAACGGGAACCCTTCCCACCCTGTCCAGGAACGAGGCCGCCGACCTCATCGAAAAGAACGGGGGAAAGACAGTATCCTCAGTATCAGGCAAGACATCATATCTCCTGGAGGGAGAAGCCGCCGGCAGCAAGGCTGTGAAGGCAAGGTCCCTGGGAGTTCCGGTAATAACAGAAGAAGATCTATTAAGGATGATAGGAGAAGGAGGAAAAGACGATGAATGAATCCATCAGAAAGACACAGATAAGGGCATCCATCCGCGAGCAGAGGCAGCTCCTTTCCCCTGAGCAGATAGAAGAGGCCGACAAGACACTGGCAGAGCAGTTTATCACTGTAGGAGATAAGGATCTTAAGAAGATCGTTTCCTCCGCTTCCTGCATCGCCCTCTATAAGGCCGTAAACGGTGAACTCCCCTGTGACCGTATAGCAGAGTTCTTCCTGGAGAACAACAGGACCATATGCTATCCCAGGGTCAAGGGTGACACCATGGATTTCTATGAGATAACAGATCCCGCCACCCAGTTTACTAAGGGTGCCTATAATATCCCTGAGCCCAAGTCGGACTGCAGGAAGATCTATCCCGGCGATATCGATCTTATGATCGTTCCCGCGGTGGCATTTAATGACGAAGGACTGAGGCTCGGTCAGGGCGGAGGCTATTACGACAGATGGTTTGCCGCTGCCGAGAAGGAAGGGAAGATGCCCTATACCATCGGGGTGTGCTATGATTTCCAGATCTATTCCGCCCTTCCGGTGGAGCCCCACGACCACGCTGTGGACTGCGTGATGTGTGTTTTCACGGGAGATGAAAGATGAAGTATTATTTAGCAAATCTCGGGGTGCATATCGCCATAAACCTGATCCTTACCCTGATAGTCATCAGGTCCTCTGACAGGAACAGAAAGGGTCAGACAAAGCACACACTCACATATTTCCTGCCCTTTATCATGAGCATCGTCACTGTGCTCTATATGATCAATTTCACGGCGCCCAGGCTCCTGGACCTGACTGATGTTACGGGACAGAATTATTATTCCTATACGGGTACACTGGAGGAGATATCCTCCATGAACAACTACTTCATCATCGACGGACAGAAGTACTATATAAACCCCCTTAGGGATATTCCTGAAGTGGGCTCCCTGGTTAAGATCAGATATACGAGATACGGCAAGTATGTTATCGAGGTGACCCAGAGCGAAGAGGTCAATATAAGTGACTCCATCAACGAGGAGATACAGACTGCCATATCCCCCGAAAACGGCTAGTTTTCCGTAAAAAAGTCCCAAAAGGCCCGAAAAGTCCCATTATTTTTCGATAATGGGGCGTTTTTATTGTTTTTTGAAAAAAAGGGTGCCACAATCGAACCATCACATAAAAAGGCGGGATCTTTTATGGCACAGAAGTATATAAATATAGAGGAGATGACGGGGATATATATCGTCTGCAGTGATAAGAACCTTCTTGATAACGTCAACAGGATGTTTAAGAGAAGGGGAATGATAGGAGTGACTGATACTGCCGGAAGGGTCCGCTATATCGTGGACGGCAGGCAGAGCAAATGGACCGCCATGAAATCCATCAGCAACTTCCTGAACCTTGCGGGATTTAAGGAGATAAACATGATCGACGGCAAGGCCAACGATGCCATCTATAACGAGGTCATAGGAAGGGTCCTGAACAAATACGGGTTCGAGCCTGCCCATATAGGCACAAAGGCCGTATTCATCCTTATAAAGCAGATGATCATCAATAATATCGACACCAGGAATATCACCGTCAAGGAGTTCTACAGTATAGTGTGTGACAGGCTCCAGCTCACATACGGCCAGACGGAAAGGGATGTCAGATATGCCATAAAGAACTCATGTGCCTACGAGAGGGGAGTCAAGAGCATAACCCTGGTCAAGAGGCTGGCTGATGAGGTCAGGCTCATACTTGATCAGATGGTGGATGCAGGGGAGTTATGAGCAAAACAAAAGAGGCTGTCATAAGACAGCCTCTCGTTTTTCAAAACAGTTTACAGGTTAGATCAGTTAACCTTGTCCTTGAGCTCCTTACCAGCCTTGAAAGCGGGAGCCTTAGAAGCAGCGATCTTGATTGTCTTGCCTGTAGCGGGGTTTCTTCCCTGACGAGCAGCGCGCTCCTTAACAGAGAATGTACCGAAGCCAACGAGAACAACCTTCTCGCCGTTTGCAAGAGCATCAGAGATAGATCCGAGTGTAGCCTTAAGAGCAGCCTCAGCGTCCTTCTTTGTAAGTCCAGCGTCCTGTGCGATTGCATCAATAAGTTCTGTTTTATTCATTGTATAGCCTCCTATTAGCCGTATTGGCAATTTGCAAGTAAATTATGTACTGAAACGGCTATTGTGTCAAGTCTTTTTGTCAAATAAAACGCTTATTTTAGGCACTTTTCAAGATATCAATGACAAATCTTTGAGATTAGTGTATCCTTGAAATATTAATTTATAATCAATACAAATTGGAGGATAAAAATATGGTAGTTTCCAAGGATACTATTATCGGTGATGTAGTTAAGGAAGATCAGAATGTGGCACCTATTCTCATGAATGCCGGACTTCACTGTCTGGGTTGTGCCCTCGCTACCGGTGAGACCATCGAAGAGGCCTGCATGGTCCATGGTCTTGACTGTGACGAGCTTATCACAGCACTTAACGATTATTTCTCCTCCAAGTCCTGATCTCAGGGCTTGAGGATTATATGGAAGGTGGTTCCCGATCCCAGGGAACTCTCCGCTTCTATCTCGGCACCGTGGTGGTCTATGATCGTCTTTACGATGGAAAGACCCAGACCGGTGCCTTTTATATTCTTACCTGAATTCTTAGCCCTGTAGAACCTGTCGAAGATCTTGTTGATCTCCTCCTTGGGGATACCGATACCGTTGTCAGAGATGACCACATGTACACGCTGGGATGAAGGATCGTCCTTCTCTCCCGTCCTGTAGGCGGAGATCTTGATCATGGCCTGGTCATATGTATAGTTGATGGAGTTGGAGATAAGGTTCTCGAACACCCTGCTTAGCTTCTTGGGATCGGCGTTGACGATGAGAAGGTCGTCGTCCGGGATATCCAGGGAGATATGCTTGTCCGTACCCTTGAGGTCGGTGGAGTACATCATGCACAGCTCGTCCAGGAGTTCCGCCACGGACATCTCGCAGAACTGGAATTCGGAGCTGGCATTGGATTCCATCCTGGTAAGCTCCACGATGTCGGATACGATCCTCTCCATCTGTTCTGAACGCTTGATGATATTGGTGAGATATGTAATTACCTGCTCGTCAGACATGTTCTTTCCGGCAGTCCTCAGAAGCTCTGCATAACCCCTGATGGCAGTGATGGGAGTTCTCAGGTCATGGGATACGTTGGAGAGGACGTTCTTTCTTGCCTCTTCGTTTTCCAGGAGCTTGCTGTTTGTCTCTGTAAGGTATTTATTTGTATCGGAGAGCTGCTTTGTCTTCTCGTCTACCAGGACCTGAAGATGTGTGGTGGTGGCATTGAGCTGCCTGTACTGGTAGACGTACTTAAAGAAGAAGAGGATCTCCACTGCTATAAGGGATATAACGAAGAATGTACTGTAAAGGGGCACTGTAAATATACCTGAAGCATCATTCATCATATTGATCATACAGAAAGCATAGGTGATCACAGTAATGAGAGCTATGGAGGCGTTATTATCCTCCATATAGAAGAACAGGATCTTTATCAGGCATGCCACCGAAACGATGACCGCCAGGAGTATCGAAGCTCCGATCTGATATGAGGTGCTGATCAGATCCCTGTTTACCCATTCGATGATTATGAGTATCCATCCCAGGACCATGACGATGATATAGTCGAAGTGGAAAAGGGAGGGGGTCTTTTCTGTATCTGAATTCTGGAAAAGAGATGATATGAATCCAAAGATTATTATGCTCAGGAAGATCTGGAATACGAACTTACAGACGACTCGCTCAAGGCTCTCGAAACATATGACACGCTCATCAATGACGTTATAGAGAATGTAGGAAGTAAGTCCCATGAGCACCACATAGAATTTGGACTTGTTCTCCAGGGTGCTGGCGATAACAAAACCTCCGATGAGAAGGATGACTACCAGGGTGCCCTGGAAGGTATACCAGATAGCCGAAAGGGCATTGAGAGTGGCGTCCTTCCTGGCGGATGCCAGGGAAGGAATGGAGGTGATGCCGGGCTTGGCGGTATCCGTCCTGCTGGAAACGGCGATCATTATCTCAGCCTGGCCGTTGTCGTTTATGGGGACGGGAAGGCTGTCGTAACCGTCGGTAAGGCTCACGGATCCGGGGAACATGGAGTCGCCGAAAGATCCGACATAGGCGCCGTTACAGTAAAGGTCGGCATGACCTACGATATCCGGGACATTTATGGATACATTGGGAGCGCCCTTGGCGAAAATGATCTTCATAATGTAAACGCCGCAGTTATATGTCCTTCCGTCGATATCATAATCGATAAAAGCAGGGGCGCTGTCGGTATTGTTCCAGATACAGCTGTTCCCCAGGTCGTTCCATCCGTCCGGGCTTCCGAGGGTCACGTCGGAGGCATAGGGAATGTTAAAATGGTCATTATATCTAAAGCTGCCGCTCTTAATGTCTTCAGATGTTATGTTGGGAACGAAGCACCAGTTCTCTCCTGCATAGAGGATCACGGAACTCTCATCCATCTCGTGGGTGATAAAAAGACTTTCTGATCCGTCATCATAGGTGAGGGGGGTATTCTCCCTGGTATTCCATGTTAGATATATCTGGCTTACGAGAAGATAGATGGCAATAAAAAGAAGGGCATAGAGAAGTTTCTTGAATGCCGTGGATTCCACATTCTGTATAGGTATCCTGTGTTTCTTTTTCATAGCCTTATTCTACAATATGTATCTTATAAAAGACAGCCGCCCGGAGGACGGCTGTTTTGTTTTCCGGTTACGGATCTGTGACTTATCAGAACTCACCGTGCATGCTGTTCTTAACAGGGGGATAAGCGAAGGAATATCCGATGCCCCACTCTGTCTTAACGAAGGTGATCTCGGGTGCGATCTTCTCCATCTTCTTACGCAGATAGGAGATGTTTACCATTACGAGATGGTTGTCGCATGCTGTATCGTCGCCCCATACGTGGGAATAGATCCTGGAGAAGGGAACGATAACGTTGGGTGTCTCTGCGAGAAGTCTGAGGATATCGAACTCCCTGTTGGTAAGATGTACAGGCTGGTCCTTGATGGAGACTTCTCTTGTCTTGATATTGATCTTGAGAGGGGGGAACTCCATAAGGAATCCTTCGCTCTTAAGATTACGTCTGATGTGGGCATTTATACGAAGGCTCAACTCGGGAAGGGAATAGGGCTTTGTGATATAGTCATCGGCGCCTACCTGGAATCCCTGGATCTTATCCTCTACCTGATCTCTTGCAGTAAGGAAGATGATGGGTGCTGAAGAATATACCTGGATCCTCTGGGGAAGCTCATAAGCACTTCCGTCAGGGAGCATGACATCGAGAACGATACAGTCGAAATTATGAAGCTGGACCTTCTCCATAGTAGTAGCTACTGAAGTTGCAGTAACCACCTCATATCCTTCACTCTCGAGAAAAGCCTTGTTGATCTCGAGGATATCGGTATCATCATCAACGAGTAAGATCTTATGCTGTGCCACGTCTTGCCCCTCCTTTTAGCTTGTTTCAAAATTTTGATAATTCATGATACCATACGATTGAGGATTTCTCAATAATCCTATATGTAAAAAGAATATTAACAAATGGAGGAAAAGGTTGAGATTTTACAGTGCCAACAGCTATTTCCGGGACCGTTTCGGATGCCGGATGTACAAGGCTTCCGTAAGCCTGGACGTGACCTGCCCCAACAGGGACGGAAAGGTTGGCACCGGTGGTTGTATCTTCTGCTCACAGGGAGGCTCCGGAGAGTTCTCGGAAGGGGCAGGAGCAACTATAGCTGAGCGCATCGATGAGGCCATCCAAAAGGTATCCTCCAAGATCGATGATGACACCGGGATCATAGCCTACTTCCAGAGCTTCACCAATACATACTGCAAGGCCTCATATCTTGACGATGTGCTGGAGCAGGCCTTTTCCCATCCCAGAGTGAAGGCGGTGTCCCTGGGTACCAGGCCCGACTGCCTGCCGGAGGACATAATGAAGGTCCTGGAAAAGTACAGCAGCAGATACCCGGTATTTGTGGAGCTGGGACTTCAGACCTCAAATGATGAAACGGCCCTCTGGTTCAACAGATGCTACAGGACAGAGATCTATGATGCTGCGGTAAAGCGCCTCAAGGCCATAGGAGTGAACGTCATAACACATATCATCTTCGGACTTAAAGGTGAGAGCGTTGAGGATATGATGGAGAGCGTCAGGCACGCTGTAAGAGCAGGAACTGACGGGGTGAAGTTCACATGCCTTTATGTCCTTGAGGGGACGGGGCTGTATGAAGAGTATAAAGAGGGCAGGATTGATTTGCTCTCCCGCGAAGAGTATTTTGATATTGTGGAAAAGGCCCTGGAGGAGCTGCCCCGGGAGATAGTGGTCCACAGGCTCACGGGAGACGGCCCCAAGAAGATCCTTGTGGGTCCTTCATGGACAAAGAATAAAAGAGACGTTATCAATTACATAAACAGAAGGTTCGGGTGATCTTATGAAGAAGTATATTTCGGAATATATAAGAGAGATAGAACTTTATATGGCTCATGAGATGGAGAAGGATGATCTTTCCGGGATGGATGAGAAGATCTCCGAGTTCGAGACTAAGATCTCCTACTTCCAGCATGAGAGGCTCATCCACCTGATCGTAACGGTCCTTTTCGCAATACTTGAGATCATGGCCGTCTTTATGATCATGGTTGCCCCTTCCGCACCGGCTGTCCTTTTGTGCATTATGTTCCTCGTTTTGCTGGTTCCCTATGTAATGCATTATTACTTTCTCGAGAACAGCGTCCAGAAGATGTATAAGATGAGGGATAAGATGAAGGAAATAAGACGCTCTTTTAATAAATAAGAAAAAAGGGATGACATATAGTCATCCCGCACAACATATTCATTATATCACGGCTGATTTTTGTGCGGTATTGATAAAATGCACAATTAGATGAATATCTATTTGTTCCTAAAGCGAGATTGTAACTTGTTTGTCACATGATATTATAGAAGTAGCTCCAGGGAATGCTGAAAGCAAGAGCATTCAGACACGGAGGCCGCCTCGATCGGACGAGCGGAGTGCAGGGTAGAACCAAAGGTGTTGAAAGGGTCTTAGGATCTGACAGTTGACCGGAGGCGAAGCCGAAGAAACGAACCGGAAGCTTGGTGCCTGGCACATGTAGTGAGGGGATACGGAACAGAAGCTTTGGGAAGATGGAGGAGATACGAGCACAGCGATTGACGGAGCGGTACCGCCGCTTACAAGTCGCAGTTGTAACAGATTAGTTGATTCGGATTATCGATCCGCGAGCGGATGAGATGTCATCGCCGACAGGTAGATTCCGAGGCGCGACGGATGTTACATCGGTTCGTGCAAACCGAGTAGCCGGTATTGCTTACGACAGCAGGTCTTGATATTTCGGAAGCCTGACGGTAAGCGGAGAAGCAGATTTGAATATGCGGTGAATGGGAGACATGAGTTGCACGGTGTGAGGTTTGAGTCGCAGCAGTCAAGTGGTCGTTGCGATCTCGGTAAGAGCTCGTGGAGTTGGCGAAAGGGTGCCGGTGGTTTGAGTGATCGTGGTGAGGTTCGCTGGAGCTATTTAATTAAAGGAGGTTGTCTCATTGGACAGCCTCCTTTTTGTATGTCTTATTCTTTCTTCTTGAGTTCAGCGATATAGGGGATATTCCTTCCTATCTCCTTGGCATCCAGCCCGTATCCTATGAGCCAGCTGTCATTGATCTCGAACCCGTAATACTTGACCGGGATGGTGGTCAGGAGCCTGTTGGGATTCAGCAGCATGGTGCAGAGGTTTATATCCTTCGGCTGCTTTGACTCAAGGTTTGATATGAGATAGGCAGTGGTAAGGCCTGTCCTTATGACATCCTCCACGATGAGCACATGCTTGTCCGTGATATCGATATCTATATCCTTGGTGATACGTACTACACCTGTCTTGGATGTGGTGTCGGGGATGTTTCCGAATCCGATCATATCGATCTTGATGGGAAGGTCTATGGCCCTGGTGAGATCTGAGAAGAAATAGAGGGAACCCTTGATGACTCCGATGACGATGAGTTCCTCACCCTTATAATCCTCAGTGATCTGCTTTCCTAATTCCAATACCCTGTTCCTGATGACTGTCTCATCATAGACAGTCCTGTTAATATCGATCGAATCTCCAAGGATAAGTGACATCATCAACCTCCGAACTGCTTAAGCCTTTCCACCAGATCGTGGAAATCCTTCTTGTAGACTATCTTGACAGTGGTGCCCGGATAGAGTTCCATTACCATGCGGGCCTTCTTGTTCTTCTTGGTGACATATTTCTGGTCCATAGTGGTGAGCTCCAGATAGATATTGAACTTGGGGAGGTAGAAGTCGGGAGAAAAAGCCATCTTGATATTTCCCTCTGCATCCCACTCGATGGGGAAGGTCTTGGGCTCATACATCCATTCGATGCCGTACATATCAAGTATCCTGGCAAACTCCTCCTCCGTGGGGTTCTTGAACACCGGAGTCTCTGACTGGTGGTCTATGGAATCGTTGCTGTCTGTTTCCTTTGTTATCATTATGCGGCGGTCGTGCTTTTCGCACAGTGAGAGGATGGAAGACGCAGCCTCCTCCACGGAGATCCTGTCTGTATTTATGCTCAGGTCATAAAGCTCAGGGGAGTTCAGGTCCACTTCAAAGAGGTTGCTTACGAATCTCTTATGCTTCCTGTCTCCGATGGCGATGGTGGACAGGGCGTCCTCCATGCTTATATTGAACTGTCTTGAGATACGTGCCGCCCTGGTGTCCTCGTCGGCATATACCCTTACGCTCACTGTATCTGGATCGTCCTTCAGGATAACGCAGCCCCCCAGGCCTTTTATGATGACATTATCGTTGTTCTCGGCGATCTCCTTTATCTTGGAGACAAGGATATCCTTATATGTGATCTTACTGCCGGGTACCGGTGTCAGGAAGAACTTGGCACTCTCGTTCAGCTTCTCTATGGTCTCTTCAGGCTGGTCGTCAAAAAAATGCTCCAGGGCATGTTCTCTGGATATGATCTCACAGCCCAGTTTCTCGCTGAGATACGAAGCCAGTTCGTCGCCTAGACTGCCGCTCTGCCTGGATATAGTGATAACTGCCATTATTGCCCCCGAAGCTTCTTCTTATATACTGATTATACTATAATATCCCCATGAAAAGCCTAATTGTTTTCTTTTCCCTGACAGGCAATACAAGAAAGATCGCGGAGGGGATATCCCTGATAACGGGAAGCGAAAAAAGAGACATGAAGTGCGGGGAAGATGCGGGGGACATAAGAGGCTACCACATAATATTTCTCCTCTCTCCCGTGTGGAACGGAAAGGTCCCGGGCCCCGTAAGGGTATATATGGAAAAAAGAAGCTGGGACGGCAAAAAGATATATCCTGTTATCACCAACGGCGGCCTTGTGGGGAGGACCTACCAGGAGATCGTCGGTCTCTGTCCCGGGGCCAGGGTGGCTCCGCCCCTGAGCGTCAGGTTCGACTTCCGGAAACAGAGGACAAAAGACCGTGAGATAGAGTTCTGGGTGCGGGACGTCATGAGGAGAAATCTCATGTCCTGAAAAACTTGTTGACAACAGGGGGGCGTCAAGATATAATCATTTTCGCGTGAGACGCCGACTTAGCTCAGTTGGTAGAGCAGCTGATTTGTAATCAGCAGGTCGCGAGTTCGAGTCTCGC
>CACXGG010000002.1 GCA_902767145.1 Oscillospiraceae bacterium
ATATCCCGGGGAGGCTTGGAGGCTCCTTCCGGGATGAATATGGCTTCATAAAGGAAGTCCTTCAGGATATCTGTTTCATCAGGTCTTATCTCTCTTATCAGCATACAAGGATTATATCAGATGTTATAATCACCTTATGCTCTACGATGAAAAGACGACACTTACCAGAAGGAGTACCGAAAGGATCCTGACCGAGGAAGAGACTTCCATCCTTATCGGTATAGCAGACCGGGAAAAGCAGGACCGGAGCGGTGAACGCTTGCCGGCTGCAGCTATTATCCTGTCCATTATCCCCCTCATCGTATTCGGAGTCGTGGCATATTCCATCTATTCCAAAAACTACATCCTTTTCGGATATATCATGGGCAGTATATTTGCCATAGCCGGCACCGCTGTCTCTATACCTAAGCCTAATGCCATGGGGGTGGCTTTCGCCCTGGCCGGGATCTGGTGTATCGCCATCCTAAGCCTTAGAAACAGCTTTCCCGATACAGATTCATTCATCCTTACCCTTGGAGTCGGAGAAGTGGCCGTTGTAGGTCTTTCCATCCTTATTGGACTTGTCCAGGAAAGGATGAGATCCAGGGAGGTCGAAGCAGTCTGCACAGGCTATGCAAGAAGAGCCATCACTGACCATACAGGAAGAAAGGAATACAGGATCGTCACATATCCCATCTTCATGATAGACGGAAAAGAATACATCCCCAACAGCTCAGGGAGCTATGAGGATGCAGGCTTTGATGTCGGTGAAAGTGTTAAGGTCAGACTGGAAAAGGATGGTCACCTTATAGTTCCGGCTGCGTCTCAGAACTGATCTTTTCCCACATATAGTCCTTATAGGGATTATCTTCCGTGGCATCAAATCCCGGAAGAAGATACTTGTCCGGCATATATTCGTGGACATCAAGGTCCAGGCAGAAGTTACAGAACCAGATGGCACAATAGGTGATCTCCGTATTGTCTGTCTTCCCTTCAGGTATCATGGCATAGACAAAGCCTTTGTATTCATCGCTGTTCATTGCCACCAGGTCGTAGCCTTCAGGCTCTCCTGTTACGGAATAGTAGTTCACATATTCCTCTTCCACCCCGAAACCGGAAAGGCGCTCTATCTCGGTCTCATATGAGGCCTCATCATAGTCTATGGTCATATAGACCACATACTGTCCATCCCAGGGGTTATAGTAGGTAACGCTGAGTTCTTCCACATCCAGCCCATCCAGTTTCTCCGGAAGGATATCAAACTCATGGAAATAGGCATCTGCAAATTCTCCTGTGGTATTACCTGTATGGATGGTCTTGTTATAGTCCGCCGGATCAGTATAGACCTGGATCTTTGCAAATCCTGCAGACAGTGCAAACACACCAATGGACAGAAGACCCAGGAACATGTAATATGCACCTATGGCCAGTATAACAACGGTTATTATCTTGACTGCCAGCACCACTTTCTTGTGTCTTGCTATCTTCTGAAGAAGGCCCGTCACATAAAGAGTGACCAGACACATTATCACAAAAGCGAGAAATGACCCCAGCAGAGCTGCTGCCCTTCCGATGGTCTGCTCAAAGCACTGTACCTGAAGCACCACGGAAGAAAATGAAAAGCAGACTCCAAGTACACCTGCTACCTGTATCCAGAAATATTTCTTCCTTTTTTCCTCATTCGAATAATCCGCCATCTTATCGGCGACTTCCCTTATTTCATTGTCCATCATCTCGCTTTTTCTCTCCCCGTCTATGATCTCCCTTACGTCAACGTCATAGAAATCAGCTATATCCACAAGAAGGGATATATCAGGAAGGTTGCTTCCCGTCTCCCATCTGGATACTGATCTGTTGGTGACGTTGAATTCCCTGGCCAGCTGCTCCTGAGTAAGTCCTTTCTCATTACGGAGCTTTTTTAAGAACTGACCTGTTTTCTTTTGATCCACCGATCGTTTTCCTCCTTTCAGGTTTTACGACCCAAGGCTACCAAAATGCCCTGTATTTGAACACGACACAAAGCGAGAATTGCCGTATTCCGGGGTTTAGACATGTTATGTCCTGCACTTTAACGATTATATCAAAGCTTTTTCGGGATTGATATTATCGCGGGGCACATGTTAAGATAAAAAGGCAGCAGATCAATTAGTTATTCGCGTTCTGCTTCCGCGACGCCTTCCGGCGGGGTTAATAATGATAAGAACCTTAGAATCTCATCATGAATGACAAAAGATCGCACTGGATGCGGCATTTTTTTGCTGTTCGTGAAAGGAGGTTCTATTTTTATGTCACACGAAAGTGCAATAGATCATTTTGAGTACTACCAGAAACTGGGAAACTGGGATTTCGACCGCTTCGGGATCCACACCAGGTCCCTGACTGACTGGGATCTTTATGAGATCTTAAGGTCTGTCTCCACACCTGATTCAAAGATCCTGGATCTCGGAACCGGCGGAGGCGAGAAGATCCTTGCCAATTACCCGGAATGCGCGGAGATCCTGGGAACCGACTATTCCCCCGAGATGATCAGGACTGCCAATGAAAACCTTGAGAAGTCAGGCAGGAAGAACATCTCCTTCAGGGTAATGGACAATCACAGGATGGATGTGCCTGAAGAGTATTTCGACATCGTAGTAGCACGTCACACCACAACTGATCCGGAACAGATCAGAAAGGCCCTTAAGCCCGGTGGGTATTTTCTCGTAAGAGGCGTGGACAAATACGACTGCTGGAGTATAAAGCTCCTCTTTGGAGGCGGTCAGGGCTTTGGCGATCCCGTCCCCATAAGCATAGAAGATTACGAAAACATCCTGAAAGCAGGATTTCATGACGTGGTACCTGTCCCCATCCACGAGCAGGAGTTTTTCAAGGATCCGGAATCCTTCAGGGAGTTTCTTCAGACGGTACCGATCCTCGAAGGAGTAGAGCTGAAAGAAGAACTTCTGGAAAAGTACGTAGCCGAAAATACTTTCAATGGAAAGATACGGCTCATCCGTGCCTACTATGGGATAACTGCACGGAAATGAGATTTATGCGGGCCACGGCATAAAGAGGATCAGATAGATGACAGCTCCCACCGTCAGTATCTGAAGGATTATGTTGATGACAGAAAGGATGATAAAAGGCTTATCCTTTCGGATGGCAACGAAGATAAGTCCAAGGATGGACATGGGTATTCCGGGGAAAAGGTAGAATATAAGGAGCCTGTATCCGATGGTGAACATGGCAGTCTCATGCTGGTTTCCCGATGACAGCCCGAAAAGTATCCCTCCTACCACACCGGCCACTGTAAGTGCAGCCAGCATTATCCTTGTTATGATCAGGACCGTATCGTTATTCTGTGTCTTTATATCTCCCATATATCTTCCCCCAAGTGACTTAGTTGTCTGACTCATTATAGCACTAAGTCACGAAACCGGTTTTCGGCAGAAAAAGGGCATTTCAGCAATTGCCCGTATAAACATGAGTCAGGGTCTCACCTGCCAGTTCCGCAAGATGGTAGATCTTCCGGACTTCCGTGGGCTCTTTATCCCTCATCATATATCTTGGGAAAAACCTTGATATATGAAGGGGGATATCCTTTCCCTGCCCGTCCCTGAGTCCGGCGATCCGGGATACAAGTTCCCTCATCTCCCCGTCAGTATCGTTCATCCCGGGGACTATGAGCATGGTAAGCTCCACATGGCAGTCCCTGACGGCTCTTTCTATAAAGCTCCAGGTCATCTGAAGATCCCCCTTGAGGATCCCGCTGTATGTGCTCTCAGACATAGACTTTATATCGATATTCATGGCATCGATAAAAGGAAGGATCTCTTCCAGGACAGATATCTCCGCTGTTCCGTTTGTAACGAGGACATTCTTCATCCCATTTTCCTTCACGAGCTTTGCAGTATCCCTGACAAACTCATATCCCACCAGGGGCTCATTATAAGTATAGGCAACTCCGATATTTCCCCTGCCCGTAAGGCTCATGGCGGTTTCCGCCAGCTCCTCCGGAGTGATCTCCTTACAGAAGTCTCCAACCTCAGATCTGGAGATATCGTGATTCTGGCAGAAGGGACAGAAGAGGTTACAGCCATAGCTTCCCACAGACAGTATCTTCGATCCCGGGAAGAACCTGTTAAGGGGCTTCTTCTCTATGGGATCAAGTGCCAGTCCCGTGATCTTTCCGTAGTTTCCGGAAATCACCTTCCCATCCGTGCAGACCCTGGCACCGCAGATTCCCGTGGCACCTTCCTTTATATCACAATGCCTGAAGCAGACTTTACATACAGCCATATCACTTATACCTGACTACTTCGAACCTTTCCAGGCGGTATGGTTCATCAGGCCTGATACCGCCTTTCCTCATGGCGATGGAGATTTGTTCGGCGACTGTATCCACACCTTCAAGATCAGGAAGGAGCAGACCTCTTCTTCCGCCGCAGGATACGATTACGCCGTATCTCTTCACATCAAGCTCAGAAGGACCGTCCACAGGCTCGGGTTTTCCAAGGATATCCACGCTTATCTCCAGAAGATCCAGTTCATCCTCCCTCACAGGGTCAAATCTTGGGTCTCTCGAGACGGCACTTATGCCGTTGCTTATGATCTCCTCCACGATGGAATCCTGAACAGGTCCAATGGTGCCGATACATCCCCTGAGCATACCGTTCTTATGGACAGATACAAAAGCTCCCGCCCTGTCCGTAAGTGCTTCCGGGGGCAGCTCTGCCTGAAGGCCGGAAGAGACGTCCTCAGGGTATCTGAGTTTTCTTCCGTTTCTTACGAACATCCCGATGGAAGCTCTTGCCAGCTTCACATAAGCTGAACCGTCCGTTATCTTTTCTGCCATAGCCATAAGAAAACACCTTTTCTCATCAGCACCCAGGGGCTCGAAGATGCAGATGCCGTATCCCACTCCCGTCACATCCTGATGGGAAAGGACCTCCGGCTTTACATCAACTCCGTCGAAAGTACCCGCCATGATCACGAAGGATCTGTGACCGCACTCAGCTGCCTGATCCAGGAAATCCTCATCGAACTCCATCATGCCTCCGAAGTCAGCTTTTCCCGCTGCTTCCATTATCCTCTCATCATATACGGGTCCCATGGGATCAAGACCATAGGGACCGTCCTCCTTGAGCTTATGGGACAGATCACCGCTGGCAACGATGACAGTCTTTCTTCCAAGCTCTTCTGCTACCCTCCTGATATATGTTCCCAGCTTATAGTGGTCCGCCAGAGGGAGCCCCGAAAGGCCGATCCTGATTATCTTTCCGCCCTTGTAGAACTTCCTTATAAAGTACAGGGGCACCATGGTACCGTGGTCCAGATCCTTTTCCTTCTGTCCCCTGGTACCGCCGGGAAATCCCTCTGCCCTGAGAAGGTTTTCGAGAAAGCTTACAAACTCTGTATCGTACTTTTCCTCGAAAACAACCCCCGGGGCCCTGAAGGCACCAAGGTCACCACGCGCTGTCTTTCCGGGAGATATATGGAAATAGTCCCCGTACATCACCGAGTGGGGGCTTATGATGACGATGGTATCAGGAGCAGTCTCCGCGATATCACGGCCAACACGGTCGTAGCTTTCAGCAGTCTCCCTGATCTGAGCTTCTCCCCCTCTTCCCACTTCGGGTACGATCAGGGGCGGATGGGGGACCATATAACCTTTACAGATACCCATTTCTACCTCCTTATTCCATTCAGAACAGATCGAGCATACTGTCCAGATATATCTCTTCCCTCACCCGGATCTGGTACTCCGGCTTAGTCATATAGTACAGAAGAAACTCCAGCACCACCGCGCTGCCGAGGCCTCTACCCTCTATCTTAAAGTTGGAAAATCCCAGGGGCAGGTACGTGTTTCTTATATCATCTATCCCGATAAAACCGGGATTTTCCATGGCATCAGAAAAGCGGTATCCCCTGTCAGCTTTTGGAGAGACACATATATGATCATCACACGGCTCTCCCAGGCATTTCCTGCTCACGTTCTCATAGCATTCTTTTCTTGCACCGCAACTAAAACTGCAGCATTCGTTACACAGAAATTCCACCTTCTGCTTCAGCTGCAAAGGAAGTGATCCCAGATCCATATCCTTATTGAGCCTGAAGTCAGGAACAACAAACTTAAACTCCTCACGCTGAAGTTCCTTAAGAAGATCCGGAAAACGAGTCATAACCTTTGTGGTGGAAGAAACGAGATACAGCCCGGGGTACTTTGACTTTAGATATTCAGTAAGAAGGTCCGAATGGACTACGACTCCGCTTGGAACTTCTGTCTTTTCGAAGTGACTGCACAGGAAATTGCACTTCTTATCGGATAAGTGCTCTTCCCGGAGAAGGGAATTACTGAAGGTAAGCCTTGCCGATATGCCGTATTGTCCAAGAAGGGCCAGGACCTTATCAGGATCCTCATCTCCGGTGCCTACACGGCCTCCGCCCCAAATGCACCCTTCCGGGGCACCATAGATGGAACCGATCTCACACCAGTCGTAGAAATATTCCCTGTGTTCATAGAATAAAGGCAGGAAGCATTTGTAGAGCTCATAGAACTCAAACAGTCCCGGAAGATGATAATAAGCTTTCTTCTCCTGCCTAACATTCATACCAGTAATTATATCATTAGAAATGCTGTGATATACTTAATGCGATCTGATGACAGAAGGGAAAGATATCAGGATGAAGACTAACAGGACTATAAGTAAGAGTGCGCTTATCACCATGACAGGATTTGCCATAAGTATGGTAATGTGTTTTGCCGATCTTCCGGTAAGCGGAACTGTCAGGAACATTATCATCATAAGCGGCATAGTCCTGATCTATCTGGGTATCCTACTCTCCAGGAAAGACTCCCCCTACCTTGATAACTCAAAGGCATCCGCCCTGGCTGATGCTCTGGATTTCGACCTGGTGGGAAACTTCAAGGAGTATAAGAAGGTCCTGTCAGCTAAGGACAAAAACGGCAACTACCACATGTACTCCGCGTGGAAAGCAGGCCTTCTCAATAAGTACAACAGATACGGAGAGGAAACTCCTGATAAAAAGAAAGCCGTCATCACAGAAGATATCGCTTATTATCTCAGGGACATAAAGCGCGGCTCTGAAGATAAAGCCGATCTTTTCAAGTCCATAATGGTGCCTGCCGAGTTCGGTATAGTAGCATCCATCTACGAACTCGATCTCGCACCCCTGACAGGTGAGGCCTGCTTTGCTGCAGTTATCTTCCTGTCCGTCGCACTCTGCGTCTTATTTGCAGTCGAGATCAAGGCAAGAAATAAGATAATCACTTTTGTTGGCGATTTCTGCGAGGTCCTCGGCATCCCTGTATAAGAGCTTTAGATCTCAGCTACTATACACTGTCCGTTTCCATAATGAAGTGAAGTCTCGCCTATATGGAAGCCCTGTTTTTTCAGGACAGAGATAAGGGTATGCATAAAAAATCCGTGGGTAACAACTGCGCAGTCCTCGTTCTTTGCCACCAGCATATCAACGAAAAGAGCAGCACGGAGAAATGTCTGCTTCCTTCCCTCCTTCTGCTTCCTGCAGTTGAGCCACCACTGAAGGCGTCCCGTTACATTCCAGAAAGAAAGGGGCATCTTGTTCCTGAGGCCGATACTTGAAGATAAGGGTACTTCGTCTATGAGCTCCGAGGAAATGCATTCCTTATCCCCGAAGATCTGGCGGGCAGTATCCCTGGTCCTCTGTAAAGAACTGATATATATACGGCTGATATCATCCTCGGGTACATCGTAGGATCCGGACAGTACCGGTGCCCTGTCATACCCTTCGCAGTCAGCATCGAACTGTCTGGCAGAACTCCATTTTCTCCAGTCGTAATCAACCTTCGCATGTCGTATCAATACTATCTTCAATTCTTCATCACTCCTTCAATGTGACCCATTATAGCAATCTTCAAAAGTGAAATTAGGCAGAATATAGGCACGAAAAGAAGCCATTCCCCCGAAAAAGCGGAAAATAGCTGCCTTTAACCAAGTTTCAAAAAAAACTTCTATGGTAAAAATATCGTAGTACTAAAACAGGAGATCTCATATGCCGCCACCCGGAGGAAGGATGGGAGGATTAAGTCACTTCAGGAGCTCCCAGAAACTTATGGCACTGGCTGCCGCCACGTTCAGGGAATCGACGCCGTGGTACATGGGTATCATGACCCTGTAGTCACATTCAGCTATTACATCTTTAGGAAGACCTGTTCCCTCTGTTCCCATGAGTACCGCCAGCTTCTCATTTGATCTTATCTCCTCATTATCTATGCTGGTGGAATCCTCAGTGAGGGCCATGGCCACAGTCTTAAAACCATGATCTTTAAGTATCCTTATCAGGTTAGTCCCCTCCGACTCCTCCCTGGAAGCTTTAGCCCAGGGGATCTGGAAGACAGTTCCCATACTCACCCTGGCGGAACGTCTTGTATAAGGATCGACTGAGCAGTGGGTCAGGAGCACCCCATCCATCCCGAGAGCTGCGGCAGATCTGATGATCGCTCCAACATTTGTGGGATTTACCACATCAAATAATACCGTGATCCGCTTCTTATCCTTACAGAACTCTTCAAGAGATGTTTCAGGCTTTCTCTTAAGCACCATCCACAGGCCTCTTACCAGCTTATGGCCCATCATATTGACCACAACTGAGCGGTCCGCCACATATACAGGGAGAGTCTCCTTTTTCTCTTCGCCCCATATCTTCTACACAGCCTCGAAAACAGGCCCGGCCTCGATCTCCACCCTGTCACTCTCCACAAGGATGGAAAGGGGCTCATATCCTGCCTCCAGCGCCTTTATGATCACATAGGCACTCTCAGCGATAAAGACATCAGAAAGGCTCCTCAGCTGATTCTCGGTAGTCCTGGCAAATATATCCAGTTCCGGGGCATTTATGTCATCTATCCTGATAATGTTCATAGAACCCATTATACCATTTTCAGCTTTCCGCACATTTTCCTCATATAATGAGTTTTTTTGGGGCAGATTGTGTGAATCCACACGATCTGCCCCATAAATTGATGATTTATGCGTTTTTTGTGCGGAAGCAGATCTTGATGAGGATCAGAGCAGCCGACAGGACTACAGTTGTGATGATCCCTGCCTCGATACCATATGCGCCGCCATTAAGGACATTTTCTCCAATGGAGCTCATATCAAATACAGCTGCGGCCACCTCATCTTTTCCGCTCAAGTTAAGTCCCATGATGCTGTAGAGGATGTAGTTCCAGATGGAATGAAGTCCGCAGGCAGCCCAGATGCTTCCGGTCCTTAAGGTGATCATTGAGAAGATAAGAGAGATAAGGATAAGGTTTATGACAGCTACTGCAACTATAGCAGGAGCACCACCTGCCATATTGCCAAGATGAGGGATCGTGAACAGAGCTGCACTCACTCCGAAGGCGATCGGAACAGATGTCTTCTTAAGAAGGAGCTGCTGTACGACTCCCCTGCATAAGATCTCCTCCATAGCTCCCTGCAGCATGAAGCAAAAGAGCATTGCTGCCACTATCTTAGTATCGATATTGGGAAATACTCCGTTATATCTGATGGCACCTGTAAGTATCGTTAAGACAGCTGAGACCACCACCAGGACTGTTCCTATGGCTGCACCGGAAAGATAGCTTAACGGGCTGCCGCAAAATCCAAGATCCTTCAATGTCTTCTTCTGGAACAGCTTCCAGAAAAGAAAGACCACTGCGATGAGGATGGAATATCCGAAATAAGAGATCAGCATGATGGTCTGAGGATCGAACATCTCACCCTGCAGAGGGTTCTTGCCGCAGGCAAAGTGAACTGCCAGGGCAAAGGCTTCACCTACTACTTCAGATCCGAACTTACATACCCAGAAGAACAGGATGACCTTGATGACATAGATGATCTTCGGCATCTCTGTACGGTTATTGAACGGGCTTACATTCTTGATAAAACTCTTGATACTACTCATATATTTCTCCTTTTGGGGCGCATTTATACTAAGGTCCGCATCCGCGGGCCCATAAAAAAGTTCAACTGTGTTTCGAGATCAGGTCAGATGGGGAATCCGTTGACCAGGAAATAGATCAGCATAGTGATGAGATCTATACCGAGTAATACGCCAAATCCGATAAGGAACCATTTGGCTGCAGTCTTTACTCTTTTGCCGTTTTTCTCTGTAAGTACTTTCTGATCTATGACATCAGCCATGGTCTTATGGTCATCTGTCTTAACAGGTTCTATTCCCTTGAGAAGATAATCTGTAGTTACTTCAAAGAATTCACTCATGATCACGACCTTGTCGAGATCCGGGGTTGCCTGCTCACTTTCCCATTTGGAGACAGCCTGTCTGGACACTCCTACTGCGTCCGCCAGTTCCTCCTGGGACAATCCTTTTGCTTTTCTAAGGCTCTGTATCCTGTCAGCTATCGTCATTTTTCTCCACCTCCGGTATTTGATGGTTCGAGATTAGCATTCCGCGCCTTAACATCTCCACCATCTCAACCTTGAACTTTGTCAACCTATGGTTGCAACCCTGTATTTTCAGGCCTTTTCGCCAAAAAGCTCCACAGCTTTCCTGGCAGTCAGCCTTCTTTTTTCAAGTGTCTTTTCGAACAGTTCATCAGCCGTATCCGGGAACTTTTCGTATACGACTTTAGTTCCTTCTTCAGTTATTCCGCCCTTTGTGGCCACTCTGGAAACGACCTCATCAAAGGAGAGGTCTTTCCGGAG
>CACXGG010000003.1 GCA_902767145.1 Oscillospiraceae bacterium
GAATAATTACTCAACAAGTGTTCCCAGGTTATCACCCTTAACGATCCTTACGATATTGTCGGGATCTTCCATGGAGAAAACAAGGATCTTTGTATGATTATCACGGCAAAGAGCAGCTGCCGTAGCATCCATTACCTTAAGGTTGGATCTCAGGACTTCGTCATGAGTAACCTTCTCATATCTCTTGGCATCGGGATAGATCTTGGGATCCTTATCATAGACACCGTCGACCATCGTAGCCTTGAGGAATACATCCGCACCGATCTCAGTAGCTCTGAGAGCTGCACCCGTATCTGTCGAGAAATAAGGATTTCCCGTACCACAGGCGAAAATGACGATACGTCCCTTCTCAAGATGCCTTACAGCCCTCTTCCTGATATAGGGCTCTGCCATCTGCCTTATCTCGATGGCGGAGAGGACTCTGGTTACTGCGCCGTGCTGCTCGAGAGCATCGGAGAGAGCCAGTGCGTTCATCATGGTAGCCAGCATTCCCATATGGTCTGCCGTTACCCTGTCCATCTTCTCGGAAGATCTTCCGCGCCAGAAGTTACCTCCTCCCACGACTACTCCTACTTCAACTCCAAGATCGGATACTTCCTTGATCTTGGCGGTTATCTCGCTTACGACATCGTCGTTGATACCGACCTTATTGTCACCTGCGAGAGCTTCACCGGAAAGCTTGAGAAGAATCCTCTTATACTTTACTTCCGACATAAAGGTTACCTCCGCCTGATTTATCCTTCATTTATTTTATACATAAAAGGCTCTCTTTAAAAGACACAATTTAGGTCCCGCCGCCATTCCGGATAAGGGCAGTTATCCGCTGCTGTACCTCTTTTCTGTCCTTGTCTCCCGGGATCCTGCCCACATAATCAAAGAGCGCGGAACTCATATTCTGCTCCTTTATCTCGAAAAATACATTAAAGGGCGTATAGATCATGGTCTTACCGTCCTCCTTGGAGATCATCTCTATATGATCCATGGGTACGGATGATATCACGGGGCGGTAGTTTTCGTAGCGCCTCATAAGATCCAGGATCCTTTCGAGATGGGCTTTCCTCACCTCAGGGGAATACTCCCCGGATGTTCCGGGATATATGAAGGCCTTAAGGTCTTCCCGGTCTTCCGTAAAGTAAGTAAGGGGAAAAACTTCCGTGATAGTGACATTGTTTTCCAGGGCCCTGAAAAAAGCCTCTTTCAGGTCAAAGAGCGTCTCTCTTACCCTCTTGGGTGCATCCCTGAAATACTCATCGGGGATCAGAAGGAACAGGGGATGTGAACCCGCGATACAGATACTCTCCTCCCCTGAAAAAAGATCCATGAGCGACTTGGCAAAGACCTTGTCCAGATCCTCCCTGTATACATTCATCAAAGGCCGGCACACAGAAAGATAGTTGTTGAATTCCTTCTCAAATGCCTTGATGGCTTTCTTATCGTAAAAGAGCATATTTACCATCTCTTCCGTATCATCTGCGATGGATGTGGAAGTTATGGCAGAATGGCCCGGAGCCACAAAGATGGTCCTTCTGTAGATCTGGTCCCTGATCCTGGGACAGTAATAAGGTTCTATAAGACCTGTAAGATAAAGGGGCATCCACTTCTTGATGGCCACTGTCATCTCGTTCAGATCCCTTTGTATACTGTGGATTATCTTTATCTTTATTCCTTTTGAAATTACTTCCTTTAATGCGGCACTCCATTTCTTCATAAAGGGCGCGAACTCATACATCCATTCCATATTTTCGTTGGAAAAAAGAAGTATCTTCCTTACCTTCCCGGGCTCCTCTGATATCTTTTCCAGGAACTTCAGCACCGCTTCCCTCTTTCCTTCGTTTCCGTAATAGAAGCTGACGCCGTTTCCGGTTTCAGTATCATTTTTCTGACCTGTTACCGCAAAAGAAGGTGCATCTGAAGCATAACCGGAAACGGAGCTTATGATGTCAGTTATATATTCCCCGTCTTCATCCTCATCAAGGAGCCAGGACCTTATGAGAGTGATCCTTTCCTTCCTTTCAGAAGGCAACGGCATTCCCTTGAGGATAATGTCAGATACCACTTTCTCCTTTTTCTTTTCCGTGATCTTTCTCTCGAAAAAAGAACAGACGGAATCCAGGAACTCACTGTTCTTTGGAGGATTTCTTACGCCTCTTCTCATCTTGGAGATATAGGACGGATCAAAGGAGATGCCTCTTCCCAGGGAACTGTTCCCGGTATCGGTGATCTTCATAAGGATATCTAATCTTTCATAAAACATAGAAACGTCCCCCCTTTTGCATAATATATCACAGATCCGGGGTTTTGTCCCAATCTGGGACAAAAGTTGTCAATGACAATATCTTATATAAACAGTTAGTTAACCGATTGTACATATTTAAACTATACGATTTACATATATGGTTTTAAAAAAGGAGGGCATAGAAATGTTTTGTAAGCAATGCGGCGCACCCTTAAGTGACGGAGCAAGGTTTTGCGAATCATGCGGAACTGCCGTGACGGCACAGCCCCCGGTACAGGAAGCTCCTGCCGAACCCGCTCCCGTTGAAGCACCCCAGCAGCCTGAACCTGCTCCCGCCCCTGTGGAGACAGTAAGTCAGCCTGAACCTGCTCCCGCACCCGTGGAGACAGTAAGTCAGCCTGAACCTGCTCCCGCTCCGGTAAAGCAGGCACCCGTAAAGGCCGAGAAACCTCCTAAGGAGAAGAAGGTCAAAAAGGAAAGACCTGCCAAGGTAAAGAAGGAAAAGACAAAGAAAAAGGGCAAGAAAGGCTGGATCATCGCAGCTGTTGCATCTGTCCTGGTACTTGCCATCGGAGGCGGCTCCTTCTTCTTCTTTAACAAGAAGGGTAAGACAGATAAAGCAAAAGAATCCTACTCGGATCTTTGCGACATGACCTCATTGGGAGCCCAGAGCTATCTCTATGCCAGGGTCCTGACTGAGAGACTTCTTGAGACCGATCTGGCCATGGCTGATCCCAATGAGACACAGGCCCTCTTCAAGGAATGTATCGACGCCTGGGAAGAGACTGAAGCTGTCAGCGAAGACATGATCTCCATGTCAGATGCCATCAAGGATTCAGATGACATGAAGGTACTTGCCTCCATCGATTCCAGGAACTATTTCTCTGAGCTTCTCTTTGGACGCACAGCATATGCTGCAAGCAACAGTTCCGAAGATGATATCGCTGAGACATTAAGTGCCGAGGAATCCGTAGAGCAGTGCGCTGTACTCGGCGAGCAGATCAGCATCGATACCACGATCTGTTCTGCAAAGATCGAGCAGCTCCAGGAGATCTACGACGGCAGGAACACCAATTACGAGGCCTGGAGCACCCAGGTTGAGCAGATCTCTGTATGCTTCACAAATACGGTCTTCCTTTCCGGTGAAGTCGTAGAGGGCGATAATACGATCCTTGAGAACGGCCAGCCCCGAAGCGTCTACCAGATCTCCACGGATCCCAAGCCCAGCGTTACCACCATCGAGAATACAGATATCCTTATCGATGTAGGTTCTTCATCAAGTACCTTCGTAATGAGTTCCAGCAACTCCGTTACCATCGATAGTGAGCAGATATCACAGTACACATCTTCTTCCAGCTCGTCCTCGACAATCTCCATTTCCACACATACGAGGACGGTGGAAGAAGTTGGTATCACTTTCCACAGCACAAGCTTTACCACCTGGTATATCCTTGAAGAGGTTGGCGGTTATACAATCACCAGAGGCGACAAGGACGATAACGGTCTTTTCGAGGAGCCTGAGGTTGAAGAGGGCGATATCGTGCCCGATCCCGTAGCCTGCCCTATCGTCGACTGGGAGCCTTCCATCGGCGCAGATGATATCTCTGTGGCAAGGAACCGCATCAACGGCGGACGCATCGAGACAGACGATACAGAGACAGACATCTCCTCCGATGATCTCGACGAGCAGAGAGAGCTTCTTGTAGCAGGTACCGGTGAGATAACAGTCACTGTCATCTGGGGCACCCACGATGACGTTGACCTCCACGTTATCACCCCCGAAGAGAACCGCATCTATTATGCAAACAAGACTGCAGACGGCGGAACTCTCGATATCGATATGAACGCCTCCTCCTCCAACCTGTCGGATACTCCCATCGAGAATATCTTCTTCCCTGAACCCATGGAGGGTCACTACGAAGTATATCTCCGCGACTTCAGGGACAGGACGGACGACATGGAGACTTCCTATATCGTTAGAGTCCAGATCGGTGACGATGTTGAGGAATATGAGGGCGAGATCGACGGTACATCAACAGAGATCTTTATCGTTGAATTTGACTACGGCGGATCTTCCGAAAACTCACGTCCCGAACTTACAGACGAGCTCCTTGACGATCTTCTGTCACAGGCCAATGCAGGTTCCGGCGACATTACCGTTTCCCTTATGTGGGATTCCTGGGACGATGTAGACCTTCATATGGAAACACCTAACGAAGAGCACATCTACTACAGCAACAAGGCAGCTGACGGCGGTATCCTTGACTGTGATGCAAACTCAGGAAGCCAGAGGATCACGGATCCCGTTGAGAATATCTATTTCGCTGCTCCCTCCAACGGTCACTACAGGGTCTATATCCACCAGTTCAACGACCGTACCGAGGATCGTGAATCCAACTACTTCGTAAGGATCACGATTGGCGGCGAATCCCAGACATTCTCCGGCAC
>CACXGG010000004.1 GCA_902767145.1 Oscillospiraceae bacterium
AAATCAACATCGGGACAGAAGAACTTTGCTGACCTGAAGTGAGCCATGGTCTCGATCTCTCCGGCGTCGATACCGAGAGCTGCCTTGATGATGCTCTCTCCATATCCTGTTACGCAGGAATAGCCGATATATGCCTTTTCGGGAAGGTTCTTATAGATATCCTTCAGGATATTGACGGCACTGATAACGGGATTCCCCTTATTACTTGCATAGTATGTGTAGACCAGTTCGCCCTTATCGTTGATGACGACTGCCTTGGTGGTGGTGGATCCGGCGTCGATACCCAGGAAGAGACATCCCTCCTGCTTACTGATATCCAGAGTGGGGATCATGGCCTTTGCATGGCGGTCGTAGAATCTCTTCTTCTCATCCTCATCCTTGAACAGGGGATCGATCCTGATGATATCGGGAGTAAATCCCTCCTTGTTCTTAAACCTCTCAAGAAGATCGGAAAGGAGTACGGGCTTGTCATCAGAAGAGAGTGCAGCTCCGAGAGCTACATAGATCTGGGCCTCATCAGGCATCCAGAAGGATTCGGCTTTATCCTCCAGAGTCCTCTCAAAGGCGTGGCGGAGCTCGGAGTTAAAGTACAGAGGACCGCCCAGGAAAGCGATATTGCCCTTGATGGGCCTTCCGCAGGCAAGACCTGCTATGGTCTGGTTTACTACTGACTGGTAGATGGAAGCCGCCAGGTCCTCCTTGGCAGCACCCTCGTTGATCAGGGGCTGAAGGTCACTCTTGGCGAAAACACCGCAGCGGCTGGCGATGGTATAAAGGGATCTGTAATCCTTGGCGAAGTTGTTGAGACCGTCGGCATCAGTCTGGAGAAGGGATGCCATCTGGTCGATAAATGCACCTGTACCGCCGGCACAGGTACCGTTCATCCTCTGCTCCAGGACAGGATGCATATATGTGATCTTTGCATCCTCACCGCCGAGCTCGATGATGACATCTGTCTCGGGGTGGTACTTCTTGATGGCCTGGGTCTCTGCCATTACCTCCTGGATGAACTTAAGGTTCAGCCAGTTGGCTACGGAAAGTCCGCCGGAACCTGTGATGGTCACGGAGACCTCGATACCCGGGAATCTGCTGTCCAGATCTTCAAAGAGCTTATTAAGAAGTCCTGAAATGTCCGAATGGTGCCTCTGATACTCGTTATATACGATCTCTTCGTCCTTCAGAAGGACCAGCTTTATCGTAGTAGAGCCGATATCAAGGCCCAGTTTGTAAACATTACTCATTTATCTTCTCCATCCTTATGACGTCTTTCTTCAAGGGGTATGCCCTTGGGCTGTGCGGCTGAGGTCTTATGCCTGTTAGCCTTCTCTCCCTGGGATCTTCTGGAGGATGACCGCCTTTTCGTTGGCGTGGCCGGTATGGATCCGAATTCCTTAAGGGAATTTTCCTTAAATTCGTTCATCTTCTCCTTCTGGGCCCTGTTAACCTCATCCCTTATGTCGCTTCCGCCAATGATCTCAGCCTTAAAGCTGTCGCTTAAAGAGATCTGCAGGAGCTCATCCGGAACGCCGAGCTTAAGATCAAAGGGCTTTCCGAACATATCGCGGCTTACAAGGTTAAAGCCTTTCACGGCCTTCACCACATTTTCCTCATACTGGGAATAATCGCACCTGATGCCCAGGGAAAGAGGAAGTCCCGCAAAGTTGATCTTCACGTAAGGAAGATGCTTTGTATATATGAGGTGGAGTGTCACCAGCTTCATATATGACTCCAGATTGATGCACTCGGGATCACAGACCAGGGAGATGGAATCAGAATCCACCATATTGGAGATATCTGATCTTTCCCCTTCGAAACCGTTGGCCCAGAGATAATAAAGCTGCCTGTATACATCCGTCTTGAACTTCTCGAAATCGGATGCCAGAGGCCTGGCCAGTACCGGTTCTCCTATGTTGAATATATATTGCATATAGGATACTTCCAGGTACGAAGGTACCGAGAACCACTTGATATATGCCGCGATATCCCGCGCATTGAATATATATTTAGGCATTTACAACTCTCTCCTGCACTTGGGCATAAAATTAGACACTACATTTTATCATAAAATGCAGTGTCCTTATATATTATTATTCTTAAGAAAAATGAATGAATCG
>CACXGG010000005.1 GCA_902767145.1 Oscillospiraceae bacterium
CTGGGCATAAAGCAGGGGATACTCACTTCAAAGAGAAGATCCTCCTGCATGACCACCGTGGATCTCAAGGGGATAGGGGATATCTTTGACGCCTTTATCTTTAAGGAGGATACCCTGCGCCATAAGCCGGATCCCGAGCCCATAGAGGCCGCCGCCCGGATGACCGGGACCGTCCCTTCCCGCATCCTTTACGTGGGGGATGCCATGCCGGATCTTCTCTGTGCCCGGAACGCAGGGGCGGGTTTTGCCCTGGTGGACTGGACAAAGATGCCCGTGGACAGGGGACTTCTGGGGGAGAACTGCTGGATCATAAGCTCTCTTAAAGACATTCCTTGCATTATTAATGAGTGGGAATTATAATATAACGTGCTTTTTTGGGCACATATGTTAAAAGGCAGGTTTATTTTGTTATGGCAGGTAAGAAAAAGGTTAATGAGGGATTAAAGGCTTCAAAGAGAAGCAAGGCTATAATGACAGCCTTCATCGTGCTTATCGTCCTTATAATCGTAGGATTCTTCGTATATATCTCCGGTATCATCCAGAAGGTAACTACTGGTATCAAGATCACCGAGACTTCACCCGAGGGTGTTACTACTACTATCGAGAATATCTCTGTGGTAGAAGCTAACTACCATTACTATCAGGTGCTCAATACTTTCTACGGATATGGAATGATCACAGATCAGGAGCAGCTTGACGAGGTCTTTGATGAGGAGACAGGCAAGACATACTACATGCTCGTCATGGATCAGGCCGCTCAGGAGATCCTTAACAGCGTTATGGTAAACAAGGCAGCTGAGGAGAACGGTTATCTCCAGTATTCAGGTGCAGAAAGATATGCTGAACTTACAGTTGATTCACTCAGACAGACAGCTACACTTTACGGTTATCCCACAGCAGAGCAGTATCTTCAGGCTCTCTACGGAAGGGGAATGACAACATTCGAGTTCAGGAAGTGCGTTGAGAGACAGACTCTCACACAGGAATATGAGAACTATGTAAGACAGTTCCTTTTCACAGCTTCCGAGGAGGATATCCAGGCAGCTTATGATGAGAGCCCTGAGACATACCTCAGAGTTGACTTCAACTACTACTACTTCGCAGGAACAGCCAACGAGGACGGTTCCTACGATCTTACAGATGCACAGAACAAGGCTGAGGCAGTAATCGCCGCTACAACAGACTCCGAGTCCTTCAAGGCCGCAGTCATGGAGCAGATCGGCGAGGAAGATGCAGAGCTCTACGGTTTCAACGAAGAGGACTACGATCCCACATTTGCTTCCTCCTATACATCTGCTAATACAGATATGATCGTTGACGGTCTCACAGACTTCACCTTCGAGACAGGTGAGCCCGGTGATTCCACTATCCTCGATGCAGGCACAGGCGTATTCGTAGTCTATCTCGTAGACAGATATGTAAACGATGAGGCTACAGTTACATACAGAACACTTACACTCTACAATCCCGCTAATGATCTTGAGAATCCCACCGATGCTGATCTTCTTAACGGCAGGACAGAGATGGAGCAGAGAGCTAACGAGCTTGCAGCCCAGGCTACAACAGATACTCTCGCTTTCGCTACCCTCGTTAAGCAGAATTCCGACAACACAGGTGAGATCGTTTCCGGCGGTTATGTAGACGGAGTCGCAGCTTCCACTTACGAAGTATCTGACACGAATCCTCTTTCCGATTCCCAGATCGCTCTCGGCGAGTGGCTCTTCGACGAGTCCAGGACACTTGGCGATACATTCGTCCAGGTTTCCGATGACGGAAGCAAGGTTACTATCTACTACTTCGAGAACAGCGTTCCCATGTGGATGTACACAGCAAGGAACCAGATCGTTACCACTCTTGTTAACAACTGGTCACAGGAGATCATGGTAAACGATCCCAGCTATGCAGTAGCTTATGATTTCATGAGGGCTATCTCCAAGTAATATAATGGATATCATTAAATACAGACATAAAGATTCCCTTCTTTGCTGAAGGGAATTTTTTTGTTGACAACCCTTGACGACCTGCGTATAATCTTTTAATGCGTCGTATTGTGCATGGGTGTCTTTGCCCGTCGCACTTGACGAAAATGGACTTTTGTGGTATATCGCACGTCCGTTTTAGGTAAAAGGTCGCTCGGAACGCGAGTTCTGAAGCATGTTCAAGAGGTGATTTGATAATGGTGCATTCCGTCAAACAGGGCAAGACAGAGCGTATGTCCTATTCTCGTATCAACGAGGTAATCGAAGTACCTAATCTCATCGAAATCCAGAAGAATTCATACAACTGGTTCCTTGATGAGGGTATTCAGCAGATTTTCCAGGATATTTCTCCCGTAACAGATTCACAGAATATCTGGGAAGTTTATTTTTTGGATAAGGAGTTCGATCCTACCAAACCGATCTGCAGTCTTGATGAATGCCGTGAGAAGGACAGCAACTATGCCGCTCCTCTCAAGATCAAGCTCCGTCTCAGAAATACAGAGACAGGTGAGAGCAAAGATCAGGAAGCTTATGTCGGAGATTTCCCCATAATGACAGAGTACGGTACCTTCGTGATCAACGGTGCCGAAAGAGTAATAATCAGCCAGATAGTCCGTTCTCCCGGAGCTTACTTCGGAACGGAAAAGGGCAAGAGGGACGAGCTTGAGTATACATCCCAGATCATCCCCAACCGTGGCGCATGGCTCGAGCTCGAGGAAGACGAGAACAGAGTCATCAGTGTCCGTGTAGACCGTGCAAGAAAGTTCCCCCTGACTATACTTCTCAGGGCTCTCGGTCTTGCAACAAACGAAGAGATCCTTGAAGTCTTCGGTGATGAAGAGGGTCTTCGTATCACAATGGAGAAGGACAACTGCCGCACGAGAGAAGATGCTCTCGTAAACTTCTATGCAAAGGTACGTCCCGGCGATCCTGCTTCTGCAGACGCTGCCGCTAACCACCTTTCCGGTCTCTTCTTCGATCCCAAGAGATATGACCTGGCAAGAGTAGGTATCTATAAGATCAACAAGAAGCTCGGTCTTTCCGCACGTATCGTCGGCCACAAGGCTGCCGAGGACGTTGTTACGGAGGACGGTGAGCTCATCGCCAAGAAGGGTACTGTGTTCAATGCAGAACTGGCTCAGGAAGTCGAGGATGCAGGTATCAGCACATGCCTTATCTATCCTATTAAGAAGGTCGGTGATACAGTCACCATCTCTGACGTTCCCCACAAGGTAGTAGGTAACGGAAGAGTAGACTGCGACAAGTTCATCAGAGCAAGCTTCGCAGCTAAGGACCTTAAGAACTTCGATATCAACAATACTACTATCAACGAGCGCGTAAGAGTAAGTGTTCTCCGTGAGATCATCGAGGAAGTGCGCTCCAACTTCAAGAAGGCTGAGTACGCATCCGAGCTCATGTATCAGCTTGATGCAAGGAAGGCAGACCTTATGCCCAAGAACCTTGTTGTAGATGATATCTACGCAATGGTCTCCTACTTCATCGGCCTCAGGCACGGTGTCGGTACCATCGATAACATCGACCACCTCGGAAACAGAAGGATCCGTTCCGTAGGAGAGCTCCTTCAGAACTCCGTAAGGACAGGTATGGCACGTGTTGAGAAGAACATCAGAGAGAGGATCGCCAGCATCGACGATAAGGAGTCTGATAAGATCACGGCTGCTTCCCTGGTCAACACAAGACCTCTGAGTGCTGCTTTCCGTGAGTTCTTCGGTTCTTCACAGCTTTCACAGTTCGGTGACCAGCAGAACCCTCTGGCCGAACTTACACATAAGAGAAGACTTTCTGCATTAGGTCCCGGTGGTCTTTCCAGAGACCGTGCTTCCTTCGAGGTCCGTGATATCCACTCCTCACACTACGGAAGAATGTGTCCCATCGAGACACCAGAAGGTCCCAACATCGGACTTATCACTTCCCTTGCTACATATGCAAGAGTAAACAAGTACGGATTTATCGAGACTCCTTACCGTTACTACGATAAGAAGAAGGGTATCGTATCCGATGAGATCAGATACATGACAGCTGACGAAGAGGATCTTTACAATATCGCACAGGCTAACGAGCCTCTCGATGAGAAGAACAAGTTCATCAGTAAGAAGATCATCTGCCGTCACCTCGACCAGTTCCTTCAGCTCGATCCTTCAGAGGTCGACTACATGGACGTTTCGCCCAAGCAGCTGGTATCCGTATCCACGAGCCTTATCCCGTTCCTTGGAAACGACGATGCTAACCGTGCCCTCATGGGTTCCAACATGCAGCGTCAGGCAGTACCCCTTATCAAGCCTGAAGCACCTATCATCGGTACAGGTATGGAGTACCGCGCAGCTAAGGACTCCGGTGTATGTAAGGTCGCATCCAACGGCGGTGTAGTTACATTCGTATCCGCTGATAAGATCGAGATCACAAGGGAAGACGGTGTCAAGGACACATACAAGCTGTCCAAGTACCAGAGATCCAACCAGAGCACATGTATCAACCAGCGTCCCATCGTCTCCATGGGCGAGGAGGTCAAGGCCGGCGACATCATCGCAGACGGACCTGCTACGGACAACGGTGAGCTTGCTCTCGGTAAGAACGTTCTTATCGGATTCACCACATGGGAAGGTTATAACTACGAGGACGCCGTTCTCGTTAACGAGCGTATCGTAAGAGATGATGTATATACATCCATCCACATCGAGGAGTATGAGTGCGAGGCACGTGATACTAAGCTCGGTGCAGAGGAGATCACAAGAGAGGTTCCCAACGTTTCCGAGGACGCCATCGCAAACCTTGATGAGAACGGTATCATCAGGATCGGTGCTGAGGTAAGATCCGGAGACATCCTCGTAGGTAAGGTATCACCTAAGGGTGAGACAGATCCTACGGCTGAGGAGAGGCTCTACCGCGCTATCTTCGGTGACCGCGCCCGTGAAGTAAGGGATACTTCCCTTCATGTACCTCACGGTGAGTACGGTGTCGTTGTAGACGTCGATATCTTCACCAAGGAGACAAATCCTAACCTTAAGAATTCCGTAAACCAGATGGTAAGAGTTTACGTAGCACAGAAGAGAAAGCTTTCAGTCGGTGACAAGATGGCCGGCCGTCACGGTAACAAGGGTGTCGTTTCCAGGATCCTTCCTGAAGAGGATATGCCTTTCCTTCCCGACGGTACCACACTTGATATCGTACTTAACCCCCTCGGTGTTCCTTCCCGAATGAACATCGGTCAGCTTCTTGAGGTTCACCTCGGAAGAGCTGCAAGGGCACTCAACTGGAAGATCGCTACTCCCGTTTTCGACGGTGCCAACGAGGCTGATATCGCAGAGGCATTCCAGCTCGCAGGTATCGACAGCGACGGTAAGACTGTCCTTTACGACGGACGTACCGGTGAGGCTTTCGAGAACAGGGTAACAGTCGGTGTAATGTACTACCTGAAGCTCCACCACCTTGTTGATGACAAGATGCACGCAAGATCCATCGGACCTTACTCCATCGTTACACAGCAGCCTCTCGGAGGTAAGGCACAGTTCGGTGGACAGAGATTCGGTGAGATGGAGGTTTGGGCCCTCGAGGCATACGGTGCGGCTCATACCCTTCAGGAGATCCTTACAGTCAAGTCGGATGATATCGAAGGACGTTCCAAGACTTATGATGCCATCATCAGAGGAAAGAACGTACCTGCTTCCGGTATCCCCGAGTCCTTCAACGTTCTTACCAGCGAGCTCAAGGCACTTGCTCTTGATGTATCGCTCTACACGGACGACAACAAGGAGTACAGGGCATCTGATGACTCTGACGACGATAACCTGGTTGAAATGGATGACATAAAGAGACGTGAGTTCGACGAAGAACAGCCTACACAGCAGGATATCCTGGACGCAGGCTTCGTCGAAGCGAATGAAGACGGAACCATCATGGAAGACGACTTCGATGATGACTTCGGTGATGAAGAGGACGATGTCTGATACTGACCCGGTAACGTTTTAATCCTATTCATGTCTTAAGGAAGGAGACTTCAAACAATATGTATGATTCAAATCATTTAACATCTATCGGCATCAAGCTTGCTTCACCCGACGTCATCAAGGGATGGTCAAGAGGTGAGGTCAAGAAGCCCGAGACTATAAATTACCGTACACAGAAGCCCGAGACAGACGGTCTCTTCTGTGAGAAGATCTTCGGACCCATCAAGTCATGGGAGTGCCACTGCGGTAAGTACAAGAAGATCCGTTACAAGGGTATGGTCTGCGACAGATGCGGCGTTGAGGTAACGAAGAATACCGTCCGTCGTGAGAGAATGGGTCACATCGAGCTCGCTGCTCCCGTTTCCCACATCTGGTACTTCAGGGGTATCCCCAGCAGGATGAGTGCCCTTCTGGACATTCCTCCCAAGACACTTGAGAGAGTCCTCTATTTCGCTTCCTATATCGTTATCAATCCCGGCGAGACAGATCTCGTTAAGGGTGAGACCATCGATGAGGCTAAGTACAGAGAATATGTTGCCAAGTACGGCAAGAGCGCTTTCGAGGCTAAGATGGGTGCTGAGGCTATCAAGAAGCTCCTTCAGGAAGTCGACATCGACAAGCTGAAGGAAGAGCTCGACCAGCAGAGAAAAGAGGCATCCGGCCAGAAGAAGCAGAAGATCAACAAGAGACTGGAAGTAGTCGAGGCATTCAAGAACTCCGGCAACAAGCCTGAGTGGATGATCCTTGAGGTCCTTC
>CACXGG010000006.1 GCA_902767145.1 Oscillospiraceae bacterium
AAAATCCGAGACTGCCATATGCTCGTTTGCCTGATGGCACTGATCCTCCTGCCATGGGGCCTGCAGACCGAAGGCTACGGTATTTCTCATATGTCGGGCATATGTTCCGCCTCCTATGGCCACAGGAGATGAATAAAGGCCTCTGTGAGCCTCCTCGTAGCCTCTGTACTTATCCATATGGGAATTCCATACTGACATGAGAAGAGAGATCTCAGAGGAGTCCTTGTCTTTATATAGGGGTGCCATATCATTTTCGATGGTGACAGTAAGTCCGTATCCGCTGCAGATATCCTGAAGTTTAGTCACGACAGCATCGGATGAATACGATACGGGATATCTGATGTCCACTGTAAGAGATGCTTCTTTTTCGCTCATAGTAAGGATGCCGTTATTTGATGTAAGTGCCCCTGACTCATCTGATATGTCGAACAGGGAAGTGATATCGATCTCCTTTATAAACTTCAGAAGGGGAACAGTTTCTATATCAAATCCTGCTCTTTCCAGTTCTGAAGGAAGAAGATCGATGGCATTTATTCCCAGGGTGGGCTTTGATGCGTGTGCCGTCTTTCCGGTAACGGAAACATTGATGCCCGAAGGAGCGTAGGAAGCTTCCGCTGTTGCAGGTACCATATTAGCCGCGCTTCCTCCGCAGGCGGTAAAGCCCGGAAGGGAAGAGCTCTGGGAGATCTTCAGGTGGAGGATGCCTTTTTCGGCATAGATAACAGGAAATTCTGCATCAGGTGTGATGGCGATATCCGGGATCTCTCCATGGGCGTCGTAGTATTCCACGCAGGAGCAGGTCCTTTCCTCGTCGGTTCCAAGGATAAGCCTTATCCTGAAAGGGAGATCCTTTTTAGCAAGTTCCTTCATAGCGAAAAATGAGATGGCAGCGGGGCCTTTGTCGTCTACGATACCTCTGCCGTAGAAGGAGCCGTCCTTTACCGTGAGCTTAAAGGGTTCAGTATCCCATCCTGATCCGGCGGGGACCACGTCGAGATGACATACGATGCCCACCATTCTGGAACCTTTTCCGATCTCTGCCCAGCCTACACGGTCGTCAAGTACACCGGTGGCAAAACCTGCCTTTGCTGCTTCCTTGAGAAAATAGTCAAGGGCGGCCCTTGGACCTTCGCCATAGGGGGCCCCTTCCGCCGGAGTGCCCCCGACGCTGTCGATCCCGATAAGTCCCTCAAGAAATCTTATGTCTTCTTTAGATAATTTCATATATTCCTCCGGTAAATGTTAAATTCCAGTAAATATTATAAACCAAAAGACTGAACGTGCCGCCGGGATTATTGAAAAGGCTTTTTGGAAAAAGTAGAATCAGGGCAGATCTTTTTAGGGGGTACCGTATGAAAAAGACGATCTTACGGAAAGCATTATCATTTCTGCTCTGCACAGGGATCATTGCCGGCGGAAGCTTTTCCGTATATGCAGATGATGAGGATGAAATGGATGATATCATTCCTTCCTGTATTGATATTGATGAAGAAACATTCCCTGATGAAAACTTCAGGAACCTTCTGGCAGAAGACTTTGATGATGGGGATCTTATCCTGACGGAGGATGAGATCGAGTCCATTACAGAGATAAATGCCTACAGGAGTGACATATCATCCTTTGAAGGCATAGAGAACTTCCCGTATCTGGAGAGCCTGTTGTTTGAGAGCCTTCCTGTTACGGAGCTTGATGTCAGCCAAAACACATCGCTTAAGGAATTAAGATGCAACGGTTGTCAGATCTCGAGCCTTATCCTGGGAGATATCCCCCTCGAGATATTAAATTGTACCGGTAATGAACTGTCATCCCTTGATGTCAGCGGTCTTGATTCGCTGAAGCATCTATTCTGCGGATCTAATCAGATCTCAGAGCTGGATCTTAAGAATAACACGGAACTTATCACCCTTTACTGTAATGATAATCAGTTGACGGGACTTGATATCAGCAATAACACGGATCTTGGGGTCCTTATCTGCAGCAACAACAGTATCCCCGGACTTGAACTCAGCACAGCCCCTGATCTTGTTGTGATCGAATGTAATGATAACCTGCTGACAGAACTTGATCTAAGCGGGAATCCGGATCTGAAGAGGATAAGCTGCTATGGCAACAATATAGCGACCCTTGATATCTCCGGTTGCACTGAGGTATTAAAGCTCATACTTGACGGGTACCGTCTCAACAGCGACATTGAACGCAATATCTACTACTATGTCGCAGAATATAATCATTCCGATAATTATGTTTACTACGATATGACCACCGAGCTGATCACGGGCATAGTCGACACCGGTTGGAAGTTAACTTCCTCTGGATGGATGTATTATGATGAGAGCGGTAATATCACCACCGGCTGGGAAAAGATAGAAGGCAAGTATTATTACTTTGATAAAGACGGCATTATGATGAAGGGCTGGATCAAGGACGGCAAAAAGTGGTATTACCTGACCTCCGGCGGTTCCATGGCCACAGGCTGGAAGAAGATCTCCTACAAGTGGTACTACTTCAACGGAAGCGGCGATATGGTCACGGGCTGGAAGAAACTGGACGGCAAGTGGTATTACTTCAATGGCGGCGGAGATATGGCCACCGGTTGGAAGAAAGTGGGTGACAAGTGGTATTACTTCAACGCTGTCGGTGATATGGCAACCGGCTGGAAGAAGATAGGCGGCAAGTGGTATTATCTTCAGTCCTCAGGGGCTATGCAGACAGCCCAGCTCACCTACAAGGGTAAGGTCTACTACTTTAATTCAGACGGCAGCTGCAAGAATCCGTAAACGGTAAGAGCCTCCTCATGGAGGCTCTTATAGTTATCAGCGGGTCCTTTCGTAGAAAAACATGAACTGCTGAAGTATACCTGCAGTTTCGGGATATCTTTCATATTCAAATCTTCCGCCGTAATGCCTGTCCTGGATCCTCTGGACCCAGACATCCACCGGGAACCTTCCCGTCCTGTGAAGGGAGAAGAGCATGATGCAGTTGGCGACCTTTGTTCCGATGCCGTACATGCCGGTAAGGATCTTGTAGAGCTTCTCGTCGTCTGCTTCCATGAGCATGTCTTCCGTGATCTTTCCTGTTGTAAAGTCTTCGCAGGCACTGATGACATAGGGATATCTGTATCCCAGGCCGCAGTCTGAAAGATCAGCCTTAAGGATATCTTCGGCGTCAGGGAAGGAGTAGTATACGTCCTTAAGAGGTCTTACAAAGGGAGAACTGAGCTTAGGCGCTTTTATCTTCTTTCCGGCCTGCTCGGAGATCCTGTCAACACAGGTGGTTATGGAGGGGATGGATCTTCTCTGGGAGATTATGTAGCTTATAACTGTCTCGAAGATGTCCTGCTTCAGGATCCTTATGCCGTAACCATAGTCTATGGCGTCCCTTAAGTATGTATCGTCCTTATCGATTCCGTTTATGCACTTTATGTAGTCGGTCCTGAGGTCAAAGTAGTCTTCCCAGATCTCTTTGTATTCCTTTTCGCTGCAGGAGAAGGCATATTCGTCTTCGCCGGTCTTTGCTATCTGAAGATATCTTCCTTTTGCCACGGTCTCGGTATGGGTCTCATCTAACTTATGGATCCTGAAGGCCTGTCCGCTCAGGGCGATCTTACCGGGGTCGAAGAAGGGGATCTTTCTTGTGGTCATTTCCATTTTTATGTTTTATTCCTCATAGTGTATAATCTGTTATCAGTATAACATTTTTAAGGAACGGGTATTATGAGACTTTCTGATATATATAAGAGCCAGAAGACTGTGCTTTCCTTTGAGATATTTCCTCCCAAGCACGATGAGGAACTTCGAAATATCGATGCGACACTTGAGATCCTTTGCGATCTTAAGCCTGATTATATAAGCGTTACCTTTGGTGCCGGCGGAAGTTCAAACAACAATAAGACCATCGCCATCGCCAGAAAGATCAAGGAGGAGTATAAGGTGGAGCCTGTGGTCCATCTGACATGCCTTACATACGATAAGGCAGAGATCGATTCCTTCTGCAGGGAACTTAAGGACAACGGGATAGAGAATATCCTCGCTCTCAGAGGTGACAGAAATCCCAATATCACTCCCAAGGATGTATTCCTTCATGCCAGCGACCTTATCGAATATATAAAGCCCAGGACCGACTTCTGTATCGCCGGTGCCTGCTACCCGGAGTGTCATCCCGAATCACCTGACAGGGTTTCAGAGTACAGGAACCTTAAGAAGAAGGTGGATGCGGGTGCTGAGGTGCTCCTGTCACAGCTCTTCTTCGATAATTCCTTCTTCTATGACTTTGTGGAGGGAGCCAGGATCGCCGGCATAGATGTACCTATCACTCCCGGTATAATGCCCTGTCTCTCTGCAAGGACCATCAACAGGATGGTAAATACATGCGGAGCTTCACTGCCTGATAACTTCAAAAAGATCCTTACCCGTTACGAGGATAACGAGGAGGCTCTGTTCGATGCAGGAATGTATTATGCCATCAGCCAGATCATAGACCTTCTCACATCCGGATGTGACGGTATCCATCTCTATACGATGAATAATCCCGTCGTTGCCGGAAGGATCTGTGACGGGATCAGAAATATCATTTCTTAAGCTTATAGTAGTTATTCAGCTGGCACTTTATATTGCCGTTATACAGCTTTGTCCTTTTGTCTGCCTTATGTCCGCAGGCCTGTTCGAAGGTGTCTTCCGGAGATATGACGGAAAGGCGCACTCCCTTTTTGCAGAAGCCGTCGGAGGTAAGGTATGTGGAGGCGATCATGCGGTAGATCTCATCTGCCTCCTCCGGGGTCATGAGCCTTCCGCCGTAGGGAGGATTCGTCAGGATGAGCTGCCTGTCAGACCCTGTTATCGACTTAAGTGCATCCGGGGTCCTGGTCTCTGCATCTGCCACCTGGAACTTTATGAGCTTTTCCACACAGGCATGTTCTGCATTGGCCCTGGCTGATTCGATGGATTTTCTGTCTATATCTGATCCGAAGAAGAATATATCGTCAGACTCAGACAGGTCTTCCAGGTCCAGGGCTTCCTCTCTCGCTTTTTTATAAGCATATTCCCCGATGTAGGGAAGAGACTCATAAGAGAAATGTCTGTTCCTTCCGGGAGCACATCCGCAGGCTATAAGGGCAGCCTCGATAAGGATGGTGCCCGAACCGCAGAAGGGATCAACGAGAGTCTCGTTCATGAAGGGCCTGTATCTTGAAAGGGTGACCATTCCCGCCGCAAGTGTCTCCCTGATGGGAGCCTCGTGGGTGAGGGGCCTGTAGCCTCTCTTGTGAAGACCGTCGCCTGATGTGTCGATCATCATCTTAACAAGGTCATTTACTATTCCGAACTGGACCTTTACTTCACCGATATTCCTGTCCTCGGCGATCATTCCGTTATCGGGAAGGCCTCTGCTCCTGCAGATAGACCTTACTATAGCTTTCTTGGCAAGGGACTGGCAGGCACTGATGCCGTAGAGCTTAGACTTTCTGGAAAAGCCGTTGACTATAAAGGAAAAGCCCTCAGGGATAAAGTCGTTCCAGGGAAGCTCTGCCGTACCGTCGAAAAACTCCTCGAACTCCGTGGCCTTAAAAGACCCAACTTCAAAGAAGACCCTTTCTCCGCGCCTGACCCACATATTGACCCTGGCGACATGGATCTCCCAGTCATCATCGGGGACGCTTAAGGTTACCACGCCGTCGGTGACGATGATATCTTCCTTCATATAGCCGATACCGGTAAGATCGTCCCTTACACAGGACTCTAATCCAAACAATGTTGTAACTATGATATTCATAGAAGAGATTATATCAAAAACAGGATTTTTTACGAGTTCATCAAATATTCATGTCAATACCTTTTTTTGGAAATTTGATGTCCTTGAGTGGTGGACAGGCAATTGTGAAATGGTGTTCACAATGCTGAAAACACCCATAAAAAGGCGGAAATACTCCCGTAAAATTTTTGTAACTGTTTTGTCACTTTTCCCTTGACAAATGGGGAAGCCTACAACTGCAAGGTTTTGAACACTCCCCAAAATATGAATGCTTGTTTTTAGGTTATCGACAGAGTTATGAACATTATGAACATAAAAATACCCCTTTTCGTGTGTAAAACACTGTTTGACAACTGCAAAAATAAAATTCCTTTGAATGAAAATGTTCACAATTTCATGTGACATAAATGTTATAATCGGTTAGAAAATGAATAAGGAGACTTTATATGTCTGATCTTACTTCGGATGCCATTAAAGCCAAGGAAGCCTCAAGGCTTATGGCAGTCCTTTCCACCGGAACCAAGGACAGAGCTCTTGCTGATATCTCCAAGGCTCTTCTTGATAACTCGGATCTTATCTTTAAAGCAAATAAAGAGGATATAGAACTGGCTGAACAGACCGGTCTTGAGACACCTCTTCTTAAAAGACTCAAGTTTGATGAAACAAAGCTCAATGATGTAAGGAGCGGAATCGAAGGTCTTATCGGCCTTCCTGACCCTGTGGGTAAGAAGCTCCTTCATACTACTTTGAACGACGGACTTGAGCTCTATAAGGTTACATGTCCCATCGGCGTCATCGGAGTCATCTTCGAGTCCCGTCCCGATGCCCTGGTACAGATAGCATCCCTCTGCGTGAAGAGCGGTAATGCAGTCTTCCTTAAGGGCGGAAGGGAAGCTGATAAGAGCAACAGGGCTCTCGCTTCTGTTATCTATGAAGCCGGTGTCGGTGCAGGCCTTCCCGAGGGATGGCTCCATCTCATCACCACCCGTGAGGATGTAAACAACATGCTCTCTCTGGGTGACTATATCGACCTTATCATCCCCAGGGGATCCAATTCCTTTGTCCAGTACATAATGCAGAACACCACCATCCCTGTCATGGGACATGCGGACGGTGTCTGCCACACTTATATCGACCGTGATGCTGATATCGATACTGCCGTTAAGGTGGCTGTCGATGCAAAGACACAGTACGTTTCTGTATGTAATGCCACAGAGACGATACTCATCGATCGCGCCATTAAGGATCAGATCGTTCCCGTTCTTTATCCTGCTCTCAGGGAGAAGGGCGTGGAGATCTTCGAAGAGGATCAGGTCAGCGACTGGCATCACGAATATCTCGATTACAAGGTATCCGTAAAGTTCGTATCAGGAGTTAAGGAGGCAGTGGACCATATAAATAAGTACGGTTCAGGCCACACGGATGCCATTATCACGACAAATAAGGAGACGGCAGAGTTCTTTATGGATTCCGTCGATTCCGGAAGTGTCCTTCTCAACTGTTCAACAAGATTTGCCGACGGCTTCAGATACGGCTTCGGAGCAGAGGTGGGCATCTCCACATCAAAGCTCCATGCCAGAGGTCCCGTGGGACTTGAAGGTCTCGTATCCTACAAGTTCAAGCTCTACGGAAACGGTGACACGGTAGGGGAGTTCGCTTCAGGCGTAAAGACTTTTAAACACATCAGGAGGGATGATATATGAGGATATCCATCGCGTCAGATCATGCGGGATACGAACTGAGAAAGAAGGTGGAGGTACACCTTGAGGAGCTGGGCCACGAGGTCATCTCCGGAGGTGCGGAATCCGAGCAGAAGCCCTTCAGCTACGTGGAGGCAGGAAAGAAGATCGCTGAAGATGTCCTTGCCGGCAGGGCTGACAGGGGTATCGCCATCTGCGGTACAGGTATCGGTATCTCCATCGTAGTCAATAAGTATAAGGGCATCAGATGCGGACTTTCCACCAATGAATATATGGCCAGGATGAGCCGCCAGCATAATGATGCAAATGTCCTTGCCTTCGGTGCCAGGGTAGTAGGTTCCGCCATAGCCCTCGCCATGGTGGATGCTTTCCTTGAGGAGACTTTTGCAGGCGAGAGACATGCCGTAAGAGTAAACGATATCAAGGCTCTTGAAGAAGAGAACTTTAAATGATCCGATAATAATATATGGAGGAAAGATATATGTCAGAGAATGTTTTTGTATTTGATCACCCCCTTATCCAGCACAAGGTCTCACACCTCCGTGACAAGGAGACCAGCACAAAGGAGTTTAGGGAACTGGTATCCGAGATCTCCATGCTCATGGCCTATGAGGTTACGAGAGATCTTCCCATGAAGGAAGTCGAGATCGAGACACCTGTTGCAGTTGCAAAGACCAAGGTCCTTGCAGGCAAGCAGATCGCCATCGTGCCTATCCTCCGTGCAGGTCTCGGTATGGTGGACGGAATGGTGGAGATGATCCCCAATGTAAGAGTCGGCCATATCGGTCTTTACAGGGACCCTGTTACAGTTGAGCCCGTTGAGTATTACTGTAAGCTCCCTGAAGATATCGCAGAGAGGGATGTTATCCTTCTTGATCCCATGCTGGCAACCGGCGGTTCCGCTTCCGCAGCCATCGGCTTCCTTAAGAAGAGGGGCATCACGAATATCAAGTTCATGTGCCTTATCGCAGCTCCCGAGGGTATCGCCAGGATCACAGAGGACCATCCTGACGTAAGGATCTTCTGTGCAGCAAAGGACGAGAAGCTCAACGATCATTCATATATCGTACCCGGTCTCGGAGATGCAGGAGACAGGCTTTTCGGAACGAATTAACACATTGTTTTACGAATATACGGAGAGGGCGGGTAACCGCCCTTTTCTTTTTTGACATTTTAACAAGAAAAAAAGGTACTTATACAAAGGACTTTGGAGTACAATACTCTATGGAAACAAAATAAAGGAAAAAGAGGGTAGTTTATGACCTGGCTTTCAGAGTTTTGGAGATCTTTCGTCGACCATCTCATCGAAGAGGCAAAGATCGGTGATATCGGCGAGGAGATCAATGAAGGAATAATGCAGGTCAAGCATTATTTCGACCTCGGAGGAGTAAAGTTCCTCCTGACGGATGCTGTTATAGTATCCTGGATCGCCATTATCCTGGTCATCATCCTTACCTCGTTCCTGGCAAGGAAACCTAAGCTGGTTCCCGACGGCAAGCAGAATATCATTGAGGCTCTGGTCGCCCTGGTATTGTCTACCTGCGAAGGCTTTGGAATGAACCGTAAGGAAGCTGAGCATGTTGCTCCCATGATAATGACCATCGCACTTATCATTGCAGGATGTAACGTCATTTCCGCATTTAAGATCAATCCTCCCGCGAAGAATATCGCTTTCCCTGTGGGTATGGCGATATTTACCATCATCTATGTCCTGTACATATCCATCAGGTTCGTGGGATTCAAGGGATTCTGGACTTATATGACGGAACCCATGCCCGGACTTCTGCCTTTCAAGGTCCTGGACCTTATGATCAAGCCCGTATCCCTTTCACTCCGACTTTTCGGTAACGTTTTCGGTGCCTTTGTATTCATGGAGTTCCTCTATATCCTGGTGCCCATCATCGTTCCCGGTATCTTCGGACTGTGGTTCGATATCACTGACGGACTTCTGCAGGCAGTCGTATTCTCATATCTCACCATGTCATATATCGGCGAGATCGTTGAGATCGGTCACGAGAGGGAGGAGCATCCCGAACTCTTCGTGAAAAAGAAAAAGGAAAAGAAAGCAAAGACCCAGGCAGCCAATGCCTGACATTACATTAACTTAGTAAACATATTTTGGAGGTAATATTATGGATCTGATGATTAAGCTTATGCCCGCAATTCTCGAAGCAACAGCTGCTAGCCCCAAGGCTCTGGCTGCCCTCGGTGCAGGACTTGCCATCGGCTTAGGTGCCCTTGGATGCGGACTTGGAATGGGTATCGCTGCAGGACATGCTCTTGAGGCAGGTGCAAGACAGCCCGAGATCTTCGGTAAGCTCCAGGCACTCCTTCTTACAGCTATCGTATTCATCGAGTCACTTGGTATCTATGCACTCGTTGTTGCACTTCTCTTGATCTTTACAGTGAAATGAATAGGAGATAATGAAAGATGTTTTTTGATCCGGAAATCATCAGGGTGGCTCTTGAGGTGGAAGAGGAGACTGAGTCTGGCCTTTTCACTGCCGATCAGTTCGGTGGTTATGCCGTAACGTTCCTGTTTACGATCATCAACGTATTAGTCGCCTATCTGGTAATAAAGAAGTTCGTCTTCAAGCCTGTCATGGGAATCCTCAAGAGCAGAGAGGATAAGATCAAGGCAAGCCTTGAGGAAGCCGAAAAGGCTGCCACAGAGGCAAAGGAAAATGCCGAGATCTCCAAGAAGGCCATCGAAGACGCAAGGATAGAAGCTTCCGAGATAATCGAGAGCTCCAAGGAAAACGCCGAGAAGCAGGCCGAGGTTATCAAGGGCAAGGCAGATGAGGAGGCTAACGAGATAGTCAGCCGCGCAGAAGCCGATGCCAAGAGGATCAAGAGAGTCGCTCTCGAAGAGATGAAGGACGAGATCTCTGATCTGGCAGTTACCATCTCCGGCAAGATCTTAGGTGAAGTCGTTTCAGAGGAAAGTCTTAAGGAAATGTCGGACAAGTATACCGACGAAGTCCTCCAGGAAGAGGTGAATAAGCTTGGCTAAGGCAGATAAGAACGAGCCGAAGGCACCCCTTGTCCTGCGTATCGTAGGCGCCGGGGATATATCGGAGGAGAAGGTCGAGATCATAGCCAGGGACTTCGCCGTAAAGAACGGCATCGAGGACTATGAACTCGAATTCGAGGTCGATACTTCGCTTATCGGCGGTTTTGTCATCTATACCCACGGTTCCAGATACGACTACAGTATCAGGGGACAGCTGGAGCGTATAGGTGAGTTCGTCAAGCGTTCCAGGGATGTTGAAGCAGACATCGATGAGAACGGTGACGTTGTTTTTGATAAGGACAAGATAAGTTCCCAGCTGGATGAGACCATCAGGGATTTCCCTGAGTCTCCCGCCATCAGTCTCGAGAGCTCAGAATTTTCATCTCTTGATGAAAAGGCTCTCAAGAAGAGGATAGAGGAAGCCTTTGACAGCTCCGTAAATATCGAGGAAGTCGGTATCGTCCAGAGCGTCAACGACGGTGTCGCAAGGATATCAGGTCTTGAGAGATGCATGCTCTCCGAGCTGGTAACATTTGCCGGCGGCAGCCTTTCCTCAAACAAGCAGGCATACGGTATCGCCCTGAACCTGGAGCGCGACAGCGTAGGTGTCGTACTTCTCTCAGGTGCTGATGACGTTGTAGAGGGAATGATATGTAAGCGTACGGGAACCACAGTTGCTGTTCCGGTAGGTCACGGCCTTCTGGGAAGGGTAGTGGACCCTCTTGGAAAGCCCATCGACGGCAAGGGTATCATCAGATATCACAAGACCAGGCCCATCGAGTCCCCCGCACCTTCCATTGTCGACAGATCTCCCGTCAATAAGCCCCTTCATACGGGTATCACGGCCATCGATGCCCTGACCCCCATCGGAAGAGGACAGAGAGAGCTCATCATCGGCGACCGTCAGACAGGTAAGACGGCCATCGCAATAGATACCATCCTTAACCAGAAGGGGAAGGATACCATCTGCGTTTATGTTGCCATCGGACAGAAGATGAGTACCATCGTTTCCACGGTAAACCTTCTCGAAAAGTATGGTGCCCTGGACTACACGGTGGTGGTTGCCGCAAGTGCTGCGGATTCCGCATCACTTCAGTACATCGCTCCTTTCTCGGGATGTGCCATCGCAGAGAAGTTTATGTATGACGACCATGAGGACGTGCTCATCGTCTATGACGATCTCAGTAAGCACGCCCAGGCTTATCGTGCAATATCGCTGCTCCTCCGCCGTCCCCCGGGACGTGAGGCTTACCCCGGAGATGTATTCTATCTTCACTCCAGGCTCCTTGAGAGAGCAGCCAAGCTGTCTGATGCAAAGGGCGGCGGATCCATAACGGCACTGCCCATCATCGAGACACTGGGTGATGATATCTCCGCATATATCCCCACAAATGTTATCTCCATAACAGACGGTCAGATCTATCTGGCACCTGAGCTCTTCTTCTCAGGCCAGAGACCTGCCATCAATGCCGGTCTTTCCGTATCCCGTGTAGGTGGTGCTGCCCAGACAAAAGCAACTAAGAAGGTGGGCGGACCTCTGCGTATCTCCCTGGCCCAGGCAAGAGAGATGGCATCTTTCGCACAGTTCGGATCTGATCTTGACGAGAATACACAGCTTCAGCTCAAGAGAGGTATCGTCCTTAACGAAGTACTGAAGCAGGAGCAGTTCGCACCCTGGTCCATGGAGGAGCAGGTAGTCATCCTTTACATGGCCACCACTGACAGGATGAACTTCCTGGCCAAGGAGGATATCAGGGAATACTACACAGGCTTTGTGGATACCATGTGGGTAGCCCATGCCCAGGTCATGGAGAAGATCGCCCAGACAGGCGTTTTCGATGATGCTACCGCAAAGCAGATAGACGAGGCATTAGACAACTATAACAAGTCTTTCCTCGCAGAACATAATGAGTACGAAGAGGATTACTGATAGGTAGAAGATGGAAAATCTCAATGCTATCAAAAAAAGGATAAAGAGTGTTAATGACATAAGTCAGATGACTAATGCCATGCAGCTCGTCAGTGCGGCAAAGATGCGCCGTTCCATGATGATGCACGATTCCGTGCAGCCATTCTTTTCCCTGTGTGCCGAAAGTATGCAGGAGATCATCAAGTATACAGACGAGCTGGATAACCCTTTCTTTGAACTGAACCAGAAGGTACAGGGCGAGACCTGGAAGATAGCATATTTCGTATTGAGCGGTGATCAGGGCCTGGCAGGTGCCTACAATAACAACATGGTCAAGATCACTGAGGAACACGTCCAGAGGAAGATACTGGAAAACTCCAGGAAGGGCATCTCCACTGAGTATAAGCTCTATGTCTTCGGAAAGCTGGCAAGGGAGAAGCTCCTCAGATCCGGCTACAACGTGGACAGCGAATTCTCATTCCCCATCGCGGAGCCCACATTCTTCCAGGCGAGGTCCGTTGCGTCCATCGTTAAGCAGAAATTCCTTCAGAATGAGTTCGACCTTGTCTATCTCATCTACACTAAGATGGAGTCGGCGGCCAGTATGGTCCCCGTGGCAGTGAGACTTGCCCCCGTGGATATGAAGTCCATAAACGGAGTAATCTCCAGGGACGTGGAGGATGCGGGACTTGCCATAGAGACAGGCGGTAAGGTTGAATATGACCCCAACCCCAATGAGGTCTTCAGCTTCCTTATCGACACATACCTCAACGCCATGATCTACGGAGCCATGGTGGATGCATATGCAAGTGAGCAGACGGCCAGGCTTACGGCCATGGACAATGCCACCAGCAATGCCGACGAGATGATGAAGAAGCTCCTTCTCATCAGTAACAGAGCAAGACAGGCCAAGATAACGAATGAATTGACCGAGATAATAAATGGTGCCCAGCAGGCAGATAATCTTTAACAGGAGAGGATCGTAATGGCAAAGGGAAAAGTAGTTCAGATAATAGGACCGGTCATAGACTGTGAGTTCCGAAGCGGGGAAGTCCCCAAGATAAATGATGCTGTCAGGATCTTGGTGAACGAGGACGGCAGCGAGAGCGAAAAGGATGTTATCGCCGAGGTCCTCCAGCAGAGAGGAAGAGGCGTTGTAAGATGCGTTTCCTTCAATGCAACGGAAGGTCTTATGAGAGGACTTCCTGCGCTTAGCGACG
>CACXGG010000007.1 GCA_902767145.1 Oscillospiraceae bacterium
ACGAGGGATATGATGAGATCTCCCACGTATATGAGGGATTCAGGAACGACGGAAGCCCCGTGGGATTCGTAATCGACCTCACAGTGGATACAAAGGACTATACGGAGCTCCACCTTCTTACGGGAATATCCTTCGATGGTGCCGAGCTTACAGGAATAGAACATATAGCAGATGAGCAGTTCCCCGCATCCATCACAGATGAGGAGATACAGATCATCGCCGACCAGACCGTCAATATGCAGGTGCCCGTGGCACTTGCAGGATCTGATGCGGTAATAGACCCGGATCTTGTAAGCAACATGATCCCCGGTCTTAACGACGGAACATACTACGCCCAGATGCTGGAGAGCGACAGCAGCGGATATATCGATTTCGTTGAGATGGATGTTGAGGACGGAGTCATCACCAGGATCACCTGGGATGCCTTTAATATCGACAGGACCACCAGGAACAAGAGGGAGGCTTCCCTGAACGGAGCCTATTCCGTATCAGGCGAGCTGTGGGCTACCCAGTCCTACAACCTCTGCCATAAGCTCCTGACCCTTCAGGATCCTTCCGAGCTGGCCATGAAGTCCGACGGTACCACCGATATAGTAGACGGCGTTACCATCAGTATCAGGCCCTTTGTAGAACTTGTAAACGAATGTATAGGTTATTCCATGGAGGGCTACGATAAGGACAGCTATATCGAGGATATGACAACTCTTGTGACATACCTTTTCCAGGATTCCCCCGAGAACCTGGGCATGCTCACGGATGAGGGATATATCGTCTATTCCTTCGAGGACTATCCCAATATCTTCAAGCTCTTCGATGAGAACGAGGTATATATCAGGGACCTGAGCCTTTCTGAAGCTGCCGACGCGGTATCAGGCACCCTTATCACAGGAGAAGATGATGAAGGCAGCGGCGACGGCGGTGATATCACTGTTGTCGGAGGAGATTCCTCCTACATCAACGAGGGATATGAGGACGGCATCATCCCCGAAGGTGAGAGACGCCAGTACGAAGACAGCATAGACGGTATCCCTGTCTCTGAGATAAGAACTTATATAGACGGTATCCCTGGATCTTCAGGACGATCTGAATACGTGGTCACGGGAATAAACATCTCATATAAATTCCTTAAGAGCTATCTCGGATGGATGGCATAAGGGGAAAGGAGGAGAAATGGCATTCGGGAAAAAACAGTTTTCGCCCTTTGATACTGCCGACATCGGAAAGCCTGACTTTCTGACGGAAAGGGAGACAGAAGTGAAAGTGCAGGAAAGGAGCAGCTATATGACTACGGCGGCTTCCGTTTTCCTGATCTGTTCCATCATATCCCTGTCGTTTATATTTATCTCCTCATCCTTTATTCCCATGAGCCTTCTGTTCTTCCTGGGGATGATCATCGTCTGGACGGGAAGCATAAGGTTTATAAAGAAGCAGGCGCTCATGCCCCTTGTCTTCTTCCTCGATCTCGCCCTGGCATTTGCTCCGTCACTTCTGAAGTCATATATAGACCCTGAATGTCCTGTAATATGCTTTATACCTCTTGCAGCAGGATTTATGGCTCTCTATGTCATAAACGGCAGGAAAGGGGATACGGCGGCTGTTACGAAGGATCTGATCTATCCTCTTGTATTGTCCTTTATAACTGCCACCCCGGGCTTTATGTCTGCAAGGCTCTTTGAAAGGAGCAGCATGGCTTCGGCAGTCATCATCTCCGGTCTTTATCTTATAGCTTTCTCCTACATCATCTCCCTGTTCTCAGGGAAGAAAGCAGTCTTCTCATCTGAATATCTTTCAGGTGCAGAAGGTATGGCCCATACAAGAAGGGAGATCATCGATGATTTTGCCAAGGAGCGCACTCTTATGGTCGCGTCAGTGGTATTTGCCTTTGCAGTCTCAAAGATCATCACCATAGTTGAGGGAAATACCGGGATAGAGCTCTACAGCTATGTTCCCCTGATGCTCGCCGCCGTAATGGCTATAGTGATCCTCGTGGCAGGAAAGAAGGCCTTTTTCAGGTTCTTTCCCTTCGAGGCAATGGCCATATCCCTGTTTGTTCCCGAGTTCCCCACAGTAGGGAAGACCATCCTCTTTATCGCCGTGGATCTTACCGTCACGGGGCTTCTTCTGACCTATAAGAGAAAGACGGTATTTTCGGAGAGAAGTGAGTTCGCGGCAGGTGCACCTCTCATGGTCATCATCGCAGGTGTCATACTGATGCTCGTAGACTCCTGCCTCTTAATCTAAAACTTTCTTGAAATGTTCCCACAGCTATTGAATTTGCCTCGATTTGTAGTACAATCAAATCGTCAGGTAATCTGACATTTAATAGTGTCAAACCGTTCCCCTCTCTATATACGGTTTGCCCCGTCCGCTCAATAGACCGGACGGGGTTCCTTTTTTTAATAAAAAAGACTTCGCAAAACAGATATTTGTGGTACAATAATCAAGTTCGTAATGTTTGCGTAGCTCAGCTGGATAGAGCGTCCGCCTCCTAAGCGGAAGGCCAGCGGTTCGAATCCGCTCGCGAACACCATAGACAAAAGGACTTCGGGATTTCCCGGAGTCCTTTCTTTGTTTTTGTGTACTATATTCCCATCACATATTTCTTATCTGATCGGCGATCTTCAGGAAGCTGTAGGCAGAGCAGTTAAAGAGAGCGGGGTCGACAGAAAAGAGATCTTTATCGCCAGTAAGGTATGGCCGTCGATGTTCGGCACTGATCTGACGAGAAAGTCTTTTGAGGATTCATGTAAGAAGATAGGAACAGACTATCTCGATCTCTTTCTTATCCACTGGCCGAAAATAAACCCCGACGACGCCGATTGGGCTAATAAGGCAGCAGCGACCTGGAAGGTAATGGAGGAGCTTTACGAAGCAGGCAGGATCAGAGCCATCGGTGTGTCCAATTTCCTTCCGCATCACTTTGAGGAACTTTCGAAAACAGCAAACATAAAGCCCATGGTGGACCAGCTGGAACTTCACGCAGGTTACATGCAGGAATATACCCTCCGGTATCTGGATAAGGAAGGCATCCTTCCCCAGGCCTGGAGTCCTCTGGGAAGAGGTGCGCTCCTTTCTGATGAGAGGATCGGAGAGCTGGCGGCAAAATACAACAGGACACCTGCGCAGGTGCTCCTGAGATTTCTTCTGGACCGGGGAATCCCTGTTATACCTAAGGCTTCATCTGTTTCCAGGATGAAGGAAAACATGGAAGTTATGGACTTCTGCCTCACTCAGGAAGAGATCTCTTACATATCCTGCATGCCGCAGAAAGGTTATTCCGGAGAACATCCCGACGAAGTGTCCTTCGGGTAATAAGATTTCATTTTCTCTAAATAAGCTTCTATAACAAACAGAACATTCAATTTTAAAAGAGTGGAAGTCTCAAAAAAGTACCATTCTGAAGGTGAATTGGTAATTAATTGGTAATTTCCGGTGAAATTACCAAAAAAGTACCATTTTGAAGTGAAATTGGTACTAAAATGGTAATTCCATGGAAGTAAACGGGCTGTAGAGTCCGAAAAAACAACGTTCTACTAACGGTCGATTGTAATGCTAAGCGGATATTGCTATACCAGTAAGTGTAAGGCAAAGCCTGAAGATGATACATAAGTATTGGCTGTATAATTAATAATCATACATACGAGGTGGAACGTGAAAAAGAAGTTAATAGCGGTCGTGATCACATCAACAATTATGCTTTCAGCATGCAGTACAACAGAACCCACTGAGGAGACCTCAGGGTCTGATATTGGTGCCGCAGAAACTGAAGCGACAGAAGCAGTAACTACTTCTGAAACTACAGTAGAGACAACTGTTGAAACCACAGTAGAAACAACAGTGGAAACATCTGAAGAAACAGTTGAAGAGACAGTAGAAGAAATAACGCCTGTGGATCTGAGTGATGTGGAAGTCGGAGATTATGTCTGCTTCGGAAATTACGATCAGGTAGGTGATTATACCATGGGTGTCGCGCCTATCCCCTGGATAGTACTGGATGTGGAAGACGACAGGATATTTGTTGTAAGCAAGTATATAGTTGATTATCAGGCATATAATGAGGAAATGGTAGACATAACATGGGAGGAATGTACTTTAAGAGCATGGCTTAATGATGACTTCCTCAATGCAGCATTTAGTGAATCAGAACAGGAACAGATTTTAACAGTGACTGTTTCCAATCCTGATAATCTTGATTACGGATCGGGAACAGAAGGCGGTAACGATACAGAAGATAAGATCTTCCTTCTAAGCGCTGATGAGGTTGTAACCTATTTCGAAGATGACGATGCAAGAGCCGTAGGTGCATGTGACTGGTGGTGGCTCAGATCCCCCGGTTTCAAACCTAACCATGCTTCTATAGTTCTCACTGAAGGCATAATCACTACTCATGGTCATCTTGTCTGCCTCAACTACTATGACCACGGCGTTCGTCCCGCTATGTGGATAAGCACAGAAACTTGATTGTTCAATATCCTACATGACATTAACAAAGCCCTCGTATATTGAATACGAGGGCTTTATGTAGATTGTATGTATTTTGTTACCCTTTATGAGGATTGGAAAGATATGACTCTAAACCGTCTTGCCAGTCTGAAGCATCAATTGATGAAAATGCTTCTACCAGCTCTGGTATGTTCAACTTGCTGATATAGCTCAAAGCGATGTCATAGCTGTTTTCTGTAGTAATATCTTCTTCTACAAAAGATGAAAATTCCTCAAATACTGCTGGATCAGCTGAACCAGTGTCTTCGAACAGGAATGGATTAGCATCGCTCAAGAATTGACGGAGCACTTCATTCTTGTTTTGATCAAAGTACGCATCGATCGCATAATATAACATGCAAAAAAGTTCGAATTTAGTCATTTATTAGTACCTCCTTTGGGGAGTTTAAAAATATAATAAAACGCTTCTATCTTTTCCTTCTTATCACATAACTCTTGATGACGGGAGCTTCCAGGTCTGTAAGTCTGACTTTGCGGAGGGTCTTATCCTTTATGTAGGGCTGAGCCATATCTATGGGAAGGAAGGTGTAGAAGTCTCTTCCGATGAGGAAGGGGATGACCTTGGCGCAGTCATCTATCTCCACCGGGAATCTGTGGTATTTGGGGAACAGGTTGCGGATATATTCACCGATACGATTTTAACACAACAACGACCGGGCAGGTGAATGCAAAATAAATGAATACTTATACGGGGGCTCATTAATTATAAAGGCTGCCCCGCATCTGCGGGACAGCCTGATCGTTATTTAAAATTTACTACGGCAGTGAACCTCTGATTCTTCAGCTCTATCTGAAGTTTATACCCCAGTATCTCCAGGTCGTTCTTTGCTACGGCGAGACCGAGGCCGGTCCCGGTATCCCCCCTGGAGGAGGACCCCTTTACGTAGGGTTTTAGCAGTTCATCCACATTACCTGTATTGAGGTCGGTGGTGTTGCTTATGGAAAGGCAGTCGTCTTTGATGTCGATATTGACTTCCGTATTATCCGACGCATGTCTTGCACAGTTGGAAATAAGATTATCCACCGCCTGGTCCAGCAGTTTTTTGTCGGTCACAAGATTCAGACTGCTGCCGCTTCTTTTGACCGTTATGCCATGCTCTTTGAATATGCCGGAATACTGATCCAGTGAAGATGAGATCACATCGGACAATGAGACTTCTTCCTTTGTTAAACTGCCTGCTCCGGATTCGCTCCTGGAGAAATCCAGGATATCTTCCAGCATCCTGTTGGCTGATCTTACTTTCTCTCTTATCCGGGCGGAGTATTCCCTGATCTTTTCAGGATCCTGTTCCTCCTCCATATTGTCGGCATATGCCGAAAGGATCGACAGGGGAGTCTTCAGGTCGTGGGCCATAGCGTTGCTCATGGTCCTTCTGTATTCGATCATGTCGTACATTGCTTTGACCTTCCCGTATCTGTAGCGGGCAACAAAATAAGCGATAAGGCAGCATACGGCAGTGACCAGTATCCAGTAAATGACTGTCTGAACGGGGAAGAGGCTGAAGAACGAAGGGATCTTATATGATACCCGTCTTAATGTCAGTGTATTGCCTTCTTCCGTTGTCAGATCGAAAGTGTTATCTGATAATATGCCGTTATCGGAGTGGGGGTGGTTCAATACACAGGAGTAATTGACATCGCCGGTGAGACTGTCCCTGACGATATGTTCAAGTCCTTCTGTGTTCGCGGGAGTAAGATCGACAGTCTTTTTGTTTTCGTCAAGATCCCAGAACTCTACCTTACCGGGATAGAAGACCATGTTATCCCTGTCTACATATATGTCTTCTACAACAGTGGGAGTATATATCCCGTCAGGACAGGATAACAACAGGGTCCTGTAACCCAGATTAAGAAGGAAGACGGAGGGATCGAAGCCGTCATCAAATGAGATCACGACCGTGCTTGCAACTGTGGCGCGCCAGTAATCCATCTCGCCGACCTGAAGATCACCGAAGGTTTCCAGGTACTTACTCTGGAACTCCGGATCTTCCGTCAGTCTGTAACACTTTTTGTCGATGACTGCAAATCCCGGGATCTTTGTGGAGAAGATCTGATCGGAACCGTCGTACAGTTCGTAGTAATCGAAGTAATCGATACAGTATCTGCTATATAGCAATGAAAGCATCTCATGATATTCCCGTTCCGTCTCTTCATCCCGCTCTTTGAAGTACAGGTCTGTCAGAGCGCTTTTTTCCTGGATTGAGGGCATATTGGACGTGACCGTCATGGACTCACGGGCAAGCATGTCCGCATAGTAATATCCGGTCAGGTTGATCAGAAATGCAAAGATAAGTGCCGGGACTAAAGCTGCGGTCAAGTAGCTCAAAAACTCCGGCTTTTTAGTATTTTTCTTTTTCATGATGTCTCCTTATGTGAGCTTATAACCTTCGCCGATCACTGTCCTGATCCGGTCTCCTTCAGGTCCCAGTTTACGGCGGAGTTTTTTGATGTGGTTGTCGACGACTCTGTCAAACCCGTCAAAATCATCTCCCCATACGATGTCAAGAAGGCGGTTTCTGCCCATGACGATCCCCTTATTCTCCATGAGGGCTTTCAAAAGGAGGTATTCTTTTGGGGCGAGATCTGTCTCTTTCCCGTCTACGGTGACTTCCATCCGGAGAGGGTAGAGCCTGATGCTGCCGCATTCCAGCACCTTTTCGTCCGTTCTGCCGGTGCCTGCCCTGGCCAGGAGTGCCAGGCACTTGGCATAGAGGACGTTAAGGGAGAAGGGCTTGACCATATACTCATCAGCTCCGATATCATAGCCCTTGAGTATACTGTCTTCGCTTCCCAGGGCAGTAAGGAAGATTACAGGACAATCGCTCTTTTTGCGCAGTGCTTTACAGAGCTCAAGTCCTGAGGGTCCGGGCAGCATGATATCGAGAATAGCCAGATCGAAGTCATGCTCATCGATCAGCTCCATAGCCGCATACCCGTCGGCAGCGGCCATGGTTATCTCCATGCCCTTCCTTTTGAAAAAGTCGATAACGAGTTCCCGCAGTTCGGCAGAATCTTCGACCCAAAGGATATTAGCCATCTTCCTTGTTCCTCCATGATGATATGTTAACGCTCACATATATCCATCATGTATCCATTATAACTTTTTTTCGGGGCGGGAAAGATTTTATGCTTGTAAATTACTATATTTTGCTATAATGGTCCGTGGTAAAAAGCAAATAATAAATGAGAACAGTAAAATGGCTGCTGATGCTAAGTTTACGATTAATGAGGCTGTTAAAGCCAACATCATCTCAAAGATCAGTGTAAGTGAGGAACTTAAAAAGAGATTCATAGGATCCCAGAAGGCTACGGCCCTTCTTTTGCTTCCTGCATCTATCCTTGTCTTTGCAGTTGTATTAGGACTTATAATCTTATTTGTTTCAGTACTTCACTTTTTTGTATTCAGCATAAAGATCCTGTTATTCGTTATCCTCTGCCTGCTGTTTCCTGTGTTCGCAGTATATAACTTCTTCTCGACCATGAGCGCTATACGCAAGGACGACATAGAGTTCTATATGGGACAGATCGCAGGAAAGACAGATAAGGGCTATAAAGTAAGAGGACTTGAGGCTCTGGATCTGAATTATCTAAACAAGATGAAGCCTGCTACTGACCCGGGCATGGGAGATAACGTAATAATCGCCAGGATCAAAGACGAATACAATCTGATAGCAGAATAAACGGGAGGCCTCAGGGCCTCTTTTTTATTCCAAGATAAAGGGCCTTG
>CACXGG010000008.1 GCA_902767145.1 Oscillospiraceae bacterium
GGCCAGATCAGGAACGAACTGGGCGCAAGGCTCGACCTTCTCGAGAAGAACGCTTTGCGCTTCTGCTATGTAAATGATTTCCCCATGTACGAGTACGACAAGGACATCAAGGGATATATCTTCACACACAATCCCTTCTCCATGCCCCAGGGCGGCCTTGAGGCTCTCGAGACAAAGAAGCCCGAGGAGATCCTTGCCTACCAGTACGATATCGTATGTAACGGCGTAGAACTCTCTTCCGGAGCAGTACGTAACCACGACCTTATGATCATGAAGAAGGCCTTCGAGATCGCAGGCTATTCCGAGGAGGATCTTAAGAACAAGTTCGGAGCTCTCTATACGGCATTCCAGTTCGGTGCACCCCCTCACGCAGGTATGGCTCCCGGCGTAGACCGTATGATCATGCTCCTCAGGAATGAGGAGAGCATCCGTGAGGTCATCGCATTCCCCATGAACGGTAATGCCCAGGATCTTCTCTGCGGTGCTCCCGGTGAGGTAACCGAGCAGCAGCTCCGTGAGGTCCATATCAAGGTCAGGGCATAATGAAAGTATATCTTCAGACTCTCGGCTGCCGCGTCAACCAGTATGAGACTGACGCGGCAAGAGAGCTTTTCATCAGGAGCGGGTATGAGATAACCTCTTCCCCCGAAGATGCGGATATATGTGTTGTCAATACATGTACCGTTACAGGGGAGGCAGACCGCAAGTCAAGACAACAGCTGAGAAAGATGGCACGCCTTAACCCGCGTGCCGTTGTTGTAGCCATGGGATGTATGTCAGAGATGGCAGAGGGCACCGTGGATGCGGACGTTATCCTGGGCACAAAGGACAAGACCCTTATCGTTGAAAAGACTGAAGAGTTCCTGAAGACCAGGGAGGAGAAGGAACTTACCCACACCGGGAAGACCACCCGTCCCGAAGTCTCGAAAAAAGACGATTACCACGAATTCGGCACCGTCTTATCTCCCGAGGGCACCCGCGCCTTCATGAAGATAGAGGACGGCTGCAATAAGTTCTGCACATACTGCATAATCCCCTTCGCAAGGGGCAGGGTTGCCTCCCGCGATGAGGAGAATATCATCTCGGAGGCAGAGTATCTGGCCTCACAGGGTTTTCGTGAGGTAGTAGTCTCCGGTATCCATATCTGTTCCTACGGAAAGGACAGGGGAGAAGGGATAGAAGCCCTTTCCCGTGTGCTCCGCCGTATCGGCGGGATCGATGGTATCGAGAGGATCAGGATAGGTTCCATGGAGCCTATGTCCCTGACCCCGGAGTTCATATCGGATCTTTCCCGTATCCCCAAGCTCTGTCCCCACTTCCATCTCTCCCTTCAGAGCGGAAGTGCCACGGTGCTTAAAAGGATGAACAGGGACTATGATCCCGGCCAGTTTATAGAAAAGGTTTCCCTTCTCCGTTCTGCTTTCCCCTCCATGTCCCTTACCACGGATATCATCTGCGGTTTTCCCGGGGAGACTACTGAGGAATTTTCCGAGACACTGAAGTTCTGCGACAGGGCAGGATTTACAAAGATCCATGTCTTTCCCTATTCCCGCCGTGAAGGAACGGTGGCAGCAAAGATGGAGCAGCTCCCGGGAGGTGTGGGAAAAGAACGTACCTCTGTACTGTCAGCCTGGTCCGATAAGGCAGAGGAGGCCTTTGCTTCAGGATTTACAGGCAGGGAGACGACGGTCCTCATAGAGACATATAAGGACGGAATGGCTGAAGGATATAATCCCGAATATGTCAGATCCTATATCAGGATGGATCAGGAGACCTTTGAAAAAGTTCAGGGATCCGTGGTCAGCGTAAGGGTGACCGGATCTTCCTCCAGGAACATCATCTGCGATTTAATACAAAATTAATATTAAGTTCAATCTAAATTAGTTTTGATTATTTAAGATGTGTGATAGAATGATTCCATTAAGATAATGGAATAGGGGGAGAGGATATGAACTCAGAGACGACCAGATTTAACTTCTCGACTGACAAGACCGCAAATGTCAGAGAGCTGATGACTTATGTCCTCGGTGCTCTTAAGGAGAAGGGATATAATCCCATCAACCAGCTCGTCGGTTATTTTATCTCTGGAGATCCCACTTACATCACCAACTACAAGGGTGCAAGGGGAGTTATCAAGAGGATCGACCGCGATGAGCTCCTGGAGGTCATCATATCGGATTACTGCTCCAGGCTTTAAGGGGTTTTGGATGATCTTAAAGGATCGGCAGCAGGCTGGCCTGTTGCCGTTTATTTTTGTTTAGGAAAGGTGTTTCTATGTCAAAAGGCAGAGTAATGGGAATTGATTTCGGGATGAGGCACATCGGTGTGGCTCTTTCCGATGAACTTTGGATAACGGCGTCAGGGTTTGAGACGGTGAACTGGAATGGTGTGGACGACACAAAGGCTCTGGAGCGCATAGCACAGATCGCCTCGGAGAAGAATGTCTCCGTCATAGTCCTGGGAAAGCCATCAAAGACAGACGGCACAGTATCGGAGTCGGAGATGAAGGCTGTCGCCTTCGGAGAGAAGCTCAGGGAGCTCACGGGGCTTGAGCCTGTCCTCAAGGATGAGAGATTTACCACGGTCATCGCCTCCAGGATGCTCCATGACGTCAATATCAAGGCGAAGAAGCAGAAGAAGATCATCGATCAGGTGGCAGCCGAGATCATCGTGAGTGAATATCTCGAGCAACACCGATAATTATGATACAATTATCGGGAACATTATTTTAAATAAGGAGAATGATATCATGGCTGAAGAAGATAATATCGTAACACTGAGAGACGAGGAGACAGGCGAAGAGTTACAGTTCGCCATGGTGGACGGATTTGATTATAACGACAAGAGTTATGCAGTCCTGATCACCCTCGAGGAGAATGAAGAGGATGCCGAGATGGTTATCCTTGAGGAGATCGAGGGCGAGGGAGATGAGATCCTCCTGCAGTCCCTTGACGAGTCCGTAGAGGACGAGATCTACGATTACTACGATCAGCTCTGCGAAGAGAGCCTGGAAGAAGATGAAGAGTAATCAGAGAAGACCTCTCTCATTTCCATTCAAAGAAAAGAAGACCTCCGGCCTTGGCATCTCGAAAAAGAAATCGGGAGCCGGCGATGAGCTGGTGGTCATTAAGGACGTGTCTAACGGAAAGGATTATTACCTTTCCATAGTCGACACCTTCGTCTATTCCAAGAAGGAATATGTGGTCATGTATAACTATGACCCTGATGACGGAAACCACGAGAAGCCTGAACTCGTCATCATGAGGACCGAGTTCACGCCCAAGGGCGATCAGCTTTTCTATTCGATCAAGGATACGGATGAGCTGGAGGTAGCCTTCTCCTGCTTTATGAGAAGATACTATAATTCCTCTGCTCCGGGAAAGCAGGACAGAGTAGGTGTCAGATAATACGGTAAAGTCCAAGAGCTTTTTTATGAGGTTTGGCGGGTTCGCCGGGGCTCTGTTCCTGGCGTTTCTTGCTGTGCTGGCTTTTGAGCTGGGAACATATCTCTCCGTGGTGGTCTTCTGGCTCCTGGGTACAGACCCCGATGTCTATGAGGGATCCATAACCCTTATCTATGCCCTTATCACCATAGGCGTTATGTATGTCTACTATAAGCTGGTCACCATCAAGAGGGACAGGCTCGTTATGAACGGTAAGCTTCCGGTGGGCAAGGCATTGCTCCTGGTGGCTGTTGCCATCGGAATGGTGGGGCTTGTAACCGTCTTCCTGATGGTGGTGGCGGTCATCGCCGAGAGCCTGGCACCTGTCCAGGATGCCCTGGATAACTACACGCAGTCCGTAGACAGATACAGTGATGTGGAATCTGCCGTGGTCCCCTGGTGGGATGCGGTAATAGGATTTGTGGCTTCCTGTATCTTTATCCCCATCCTGGAGGAACTGACCTTCAGGGGGATCATCCTGGGTGAGCTTCTCCGCAAGTTCCATCCCGCAGCTGCCATATCCATTTCAGCTATCATCTTCGGTCTGCTCCACGGCGTATCCATCCAGATAGTCTATGCATTAGTCTGCGGTATCATGCTGGGATGTATCTACTATCTGACTTCATCCCTCAAGGCATCCATACTCGTACATGCAATATTTAATCTCATCGGAGGAGGACTTCCGGAACTTTTCGAAAACCCCACCTTTTCCCCTTATGCAGATACAGTGAACAGCGTCATGAACGTGGTGACCATAGCGGAATTTGCACTGGCTGTCCCTGCTGTCATAGGTATCGTGGTCCTGGCAAAGATCCGTAAGGAGGAACAGGAAAAAGCCCTGGCCGAAAAAGAGGCAGAACAGATCGCTGCGGAGACTGAAGTATGAACAGGCTCGACAGGTTCAGGTTTGGAAGGGTCCATAGAAGAAGGGTCTTCAATATAGTAGTCATCGTAGCGGTGATCTTTATGATCGCTCTTGTCATACTTGCTGTCCTTGGTATCTTCGGAATCAGGTCTGAACTCCCAAGGGTACGTATATATGATCAGCCGGCAGGAACGGCTTCTAACGGTATCGGCATAAATCTTGATAAGATGCCCACATCCAACAGGATAAGGAATGCTTCCTTTGACAGCGAGAACGGATATCAGATCCTGACCGTGGCGGACGCTGTGGGAGATCATATATTCTTTGATCCCGAAAGTACGGCCGAAGGCCTTTATGACGAAGTGGGAAACGGCGTCAAGATCATGTCCCTGGACAGTGACGGAGTGATGAGCGTCAGGTTCAGCAGTCAGACTGAAGGGTTTGATGAGGCGGGATTCGGCATGGTCACCAAGATAGAAGATACTGATGGTTTCTGGATCAACGACCCTGTTGTCAAGACAGCCTGCGTTTCATCGACTGTGGATGTTTTGACGGAGAGCGGCAGGATCATCGCGGATATCACCTCCGAACAGCTTATCAAGGAATATGAGGATACAGATGATATCTTCACTGATATCTTCGGATCTGAAACAGGTATATTTGCATTATCCACAGAGGGAAGAGTTTTCTTTTCCGCTGACGGAAGGACTTTCTCCATGCTTTCAGACTGCCCTGAGGAAGAGGTCTATGCCACCGGTATAGTTGCAGTGGGCACGACACCTGTATTTATGACAGAGGACAGCAGCCTCTATATCGTATCCTCCGGAAAGGCAGTGAAGGTGGATACTCCCTTTGAGGGAAATATCCTTATGATGGGAAGTAACGGTACCTTCATGACCCTTGCCGACGATCTGGGAAATATCTATACCTCCTATAACGGCCTTGTTTTCACAACAGCCGCTTCCCTTGCCACAGGATCCCTTCCCGTATCGGTGGAAGTGACCCCCGACAGTTCCTATATCCTGGACAGCAGCGGAAAGATCACCATTATAGGAGCAGTGAGCGGGGAGATCCAGACCCTGGATGCTTCCTCCTCCGAGCCTGTGTCCATGACAGTTTCAGATGACGGGAGGATCGTTGTGGTAACAACGGATCTTAAAGCCTGCCTTATCTCTTCCTCAACCGGGGAGCTTCTGGATCTGACTACTGCCAGCGGGGCAGTGGAGAAGGTCTTCCGGGGAACAGACGGAAGGTTCATAACGGAAAATGCCAACAATCTTTATTTTGCCACGGTCTTAAGTGCCCTCAGGGTAAGTGATGAAGTCCCGGCCGACGCAGTCATGACCGGGGATATATGTATGATCTCATCTCTTGAGGACGGAGTGGACGGATGGGTCTGCTACGGCGAGGGAACAGGTCTTTCCACGGAGATGGAAGACAGTTCCTGTGCAGTCCTTACAGGTGAAGGAGAAGGGGATCACACCCTGACCCAGACCCTTGATATGAAATGTTCGGACAATTTCTCAGACGACACCTTCTACAGGATCTCCCTGACTCTTAAGAGCAGTGATTCCTCAGTGAAGGATGCAGTGGTATGGCTCAACGGCACAACCTTTGGAAACGTGGGCTTCACCGTTGACGGCATCACGGATAAGTTCGAGACATATTCCTTTGTCTTTGCAGTTACGGAAAACATGATATCCGAAGAGGATGTCATAAGGTTCAATATATCCTTTGAAGGAGAGGGAGAGCTGTCCATAGATGATATCTATGTGGGAGAGGACAGATATGATACGGACTATGTACCGGATGTCTTTAAGACTTCCCTGGCGGAAAGCTCCCCGGCAGCCATCAGATATGATTATCTCGGCATCGGATCTTCAGGCTTTTCCGATGAGAGGTTCTATTCCAATGATGAAGGATCCCTGGAGACTGCCCTGAGGCTCTCAAGGGACAGCGGAGCCTGCCCCTGGCTGGTAATCGGTTCCTGCAGCGGCAGGGAGGATGTGGATGCTCTCATGGATTATCTCTGCGGTTCCGTAAGTTCCGAATACGGAAAGAAGAGGATCGATAACGGAACGGCCCTTCCCTGGGGAAGACAGTTCGACACCATCTATATAGAGATAAGGGACGATGACGGTATCTTCACCAGCGATGCCCAGAGAGGAGCATATGTCTCCTATATCATCGATGCATTCAACAGATCCCAGTATTACCTGGAAGTCAAGGACAGCATGGTCCTTCTGGACGGCATGGATTATGAGGGAGGAACAGTCCTTTCCTCTGCGGATTTCCATACATCCGATCTGGACTTCAGGATCGCTTCCGGCTACAGGGGAACAATGCTGGAGCAGATCGAGACATTCTTCTCTGATTCAAACTACGATGCCCCCAGGATGGCATCTCATTCCGCCGATGCCGGTGAGTTCATCTCATCACTGTCCATCGAGCTTCCTGAGGACAGGGCACTTACGGCAGGTGAGCTCACGTCCATACTTACCAACAGGAATGCTTCATCTTTCATAAGGATGATGATGGTGGACCTGCCCTTATCCGACAGGCCCGTGGATACTGAATCGGATCTTCTTTTCTCCATGTCAGACAAGATCCCGGTCCTTCAGGTCATGCCCACTCTTTCCATGCTGGAGTATTCCGAAGGCATCTACTTTGAGGTCCTGGATCCCCTGGATATGTCGGCGGGAGGATCGGCTTCAGGATTTATGAGCGCCTGCAGCACACTGGTGGCTGATAACGGCGACGGAAGCTATATCATCGTCTCCAACTGTTCGGGTTCTGTGCAGCAGTTCATAACAGAGGGCCTTGATCTTTCTGTGACCGAGGCCACGGCCTTGAGATATTCAGCATCAGGGGATCTTCTTTCCGAGAGGACCGTAAGAGGAAACGGCAGGTTTACCCTTCAGAGCGGAGAGACTCTTATCATCAAATTATCTGGACAGTAATATTTCTTTTTTGATATAATCCTACCTGGAATCTTTAGGGAATAATTCTTTTTTACAAAAGGGGGTAGATTATTATGAGTGGTCAGAGACTGACCGGTATTTTCACATGCATTGCATGTATCGTTATGGTGGTGGGACTTATCCTGCCTTACGCAACTATCTCAATGGACATGGGATATGGAATGGGTGCTGAGGAGTTAAAGCCCATCATGATCAACAGCTTCAGGGGCATTGTCTGTCTGGGCCTTGGTATGGCAACTCTTCTTTTCACGCTCTTCGGAAATAAGGCTAAGTCACTTCTCTTTGCTGCCCTTAGCGGCCTTTTCGGCATCTATATGGTTGCCAACATCGTTATGGGCATGAGTTCACTTGATATGACGAACTCACTTGTAAGTGCGCTTGCTGAGACTTATACATCCGGAGCAGATGTCGCAACACCTTCCGTGACCTATTCCTACGGTCCCGGTTTCGTTCTCTATATAATCGGTGTCGCATGCATGATCATCTTCTCGTTCATGTATCTTTGTTCACAGGACGAATATTGATCATTTCTCTGATATAATCTCCTTATGCATAAGGAAATAAATATACCGAGATCAGTACTGATGTCGGTGGAGAGCCCCGGACGTTATGTCGGGGGTGAGAAGAATCAGATAATCAAAGAGGCGGTCCTGGCAGAGCTCAGATCTAAAGGTTCCTGCTCTGCCGTAAGGACTGCTTTCTGTTTTCCCGATGTCTATGAGATCGGTATGAGCAACCTCGCGCTTCAGATCCTTTACAAGGTCCTGAATTCCGAGGATTACACTTCCTGCGAGAGATGTTTTTCGCCCTGGCCCGACATGGACAGGAAGATGAGGGAGAACAATATCCCATTATATTCACTGGAGACAAAGTCGCCCCTTAACGAGTTCGACGTGGTGGCCTTTTCCATCGGATATGAGATGTGCTTCACAAATATCCTCCAGATGATGGACCTGGGAGGCATCCCCCAGCTGTCGAAGGACAGGGGTGAGGATGATCCCATCGTGGTGTGCGGCGGTCCCGTGGCTTATAATATCGAACCCATGGCGGACTTTTTCGACGCGGTATTCATGGGTGAGGGAGAAGAGCTGAACCTGGAGTTCACAAGAGCGGTAAAGGAATATAAGGACGGCGGAAAGAAAGACAGAAAAGAGCTTCTCCGCAGGGTGGCTCAGATCGAGGGTGTGTACGTGCCTTCCTTCTATGAACCCGTCTATGAAAACGGCAGGTTTATAAGGCTCGAAAAGAAGGAAGAATGTGCCAGGGACGTCATAACAAAAAGGATCGTCACGGACCTGGACAACATGTCCTTCCCAACGAGTCCTGTGGTACCCAACAACAATATCATCCATGACAGGGGATATCTTGAGATCTTCAGGGGATGCATAAGAGGATGCAGGTTCTGCCAGGCGGGATATATAACAAGGCCCGTCAGGGAGAAGAGTCCCAATGTACTGTGCATGCAGGGAAGGGAACTGGAAAGGTCCACCGGTTATGATGAGATCGGAATGCTGTCCCTTTCCACAAGTGACTACACGGGACTGAAGGAATTGACCGACGGCCTTATGGAAGCTTATGACGGCCACCATACCAGCCTGTCCCTTCCGTCACTCCGTATAGATAACTTTGCCCTGGATCTTATGGAGAAGGTGTCCCAGACCAGAAAGACGGGACTGACCTTCGCTCCTGAAGCAGGCAGCCAGAGGCTTCGCGATGTCATAAACAAGGGTATCTGCGAAGACGATATCCTGAGCGCCCTGAAGCTGGCCTTCAGAGGCGGCTGGAGCACCGTTAAGCTCTACTTCATGCTGGGGCTTCCCACGGAGACCTTCGATGATATAAGAGGTATCGCTGACCTTGCTAAGAAGATAGAGGACGTTTACTATGAGACGGCCAGGGAAGAGGGATATAAGCCCAGACGCCCTGAGATAACAGTATCCACATCAATGTTCATACCAAAGCCCTTCACTGCCTTCCAGTGGGAGAGGCAGTGCTCCATGGAGGAGTTCCTTGAAAAGCAGGCTTTCCTCAGGGATCTTCTGAGGCGCTCGAAAAACATCAGATATATCTGGCACGACGTGGAGACATCCTGCTGGGAAGGAGTCCTGGCAAGGGGCGACAGAAGGCTTGTCCCTGTCATTCAGAAGGGCTACGAAAAGGGATTTATCTTCGATGCCTGGGATGACAGCTTTAAATACGACGAGTGGACAGCTATCCTTGAAGGGGAAGGCCTTAACAGGGAGATGTATGCCCGTGAGATAGGTGTGGACGAAGTCCTGCCCTGGGACCACGTAAGCGTAGGCGTAACAAAGGAATTCTTCAAA
>CACXGG010000009.1 GCA_902767145.1 Oscillospiraceae bacterium
ATCCGTTGCTTCTTTTGATTCCTCTCCCGAGAGCATACGGTTCCTGAGCATGAGCCTGGTGATCTCGATCTTATACTTGACCACTGCCAGTTCAGATCCCAGCCTTGTTGGCTTGTCCATTATCTCCTGAGGGATCAGGAGCTTACCTATATCGTGGAGCCAGACGCTCATGAGCAAGGGGCCTGTATTGCTGGATGTCTTCTCCAGAAGTCCTCCGTGGGATGAGAGCCACTCCAGGTATAAAGTCGCATACCTTACCATATTCTTTGTGTGGTTGGCGTTATATGTGGATCTTTCTTCAAAGGCGGTTACCATGACCTCTACGAAGGAATTCATAAGGGCGATGATCTGGGTGGCCATACTCTTATTCTTGATGATAAGTTCCGTTACTTCGGTCTGGTCAGAGAGCACCGTGATGATGGCGGTATTCTTTTCGTCCTCTGTAAGGACTATGGTAGTGGCCTTGAGGAACGATAGTTTTTCGGGGGTACGGAAGGAAACGGTCCTGGAGATCCTCTTCTTCTTAAAGACGGCATCAAGGAGCATCTCGAAAAGATCATCATTACCCTCGATCTCCGTCATCAGGTCCGCCATGGTCTTCCCTATGATGGAGCCCGGCTTTAAGGCCAGCATCTTGTAGGCAGCATCATTACAGATCAGGATCTTACCGTCATCGCCAACTACGATGACGCCGTCAGAAAGGTTCTCGATGATACTCTGGTAGATCTGCTTTTCGCTGCTCTCCATTTATGCTTTTTCCTCCTGCTCCTTCTATCAGGATCTGAATGTAACAATGTTACAGATCTAATGACTGCACTAGTTTCCGGTGTTTTTCGTCTTGCCCGCCAGGAGTGACAGTGCACCTGAGATGACAAGGGGGATCACGATGGATAATATCACTGCCGGCACGGTATCCACATGGAAAACGTATGCCAGTAACACAAAAAACAGGAGCGGTACCGCACAGGCCAGGGACAGTATGGTGATGATAAAGGCAGATATCTTTTCCTGGTGGACGAGATAAGCAAGTCCCGCAGACAGTATCAGGAAAAGTGGTATAGCTGCCGGGACAGGAAAGCCTGCCTTTTCGTGAAGGAAGATACAGAGGATGGCAGGAAGCACTGTGCTCACGGCGATGGCAAGGGGCAGCCTTTTTGCATGCTGTTCCTCCATGGCCGACTTACACTCTGTTATGAGCCTGTCCGCGTCCTTATATCCCGGTATCTTCTGGAATTCCTCTATTGCCTGGCTGTAGTCCCTGTTGTCAAAACACTTCTTCCCCTTGGAATAAGTGATGATCTGGTCTGCCTTCCTGATGCCCTCCTCACAGCTGCTCAAAAGCTCCAGCGCTATGGCATCAGGATGGAGGGAACACTCCGACGAGGCTCTCTGGAACATGAGCTTTGCCTGACCTGCTGATACAACATCAGTCTTTTGGGAAAGGATCTCATTGGCTTTGCCCAGCTGCTCGATGGCCTTGGCATACTGCCTGTAGCCGGGAAGCATCTCATCCATGGACCACTTGTTTCCGCAGTGGCCGCATACACAGGAGGCAGAGAGGTAATCATTGACGATGACTCCTCCGCAAACAGTACATCTTAAAGAGATAGGTTCTTCTACATTAGGCATTTTTATTTGTCCACTCATACTCAGGATGTCTGGCGTAGTATTCCTTCAGACTGACGGACAGTACACAGACAACTCTACTAAAGCTTGCAACAAAATCCTTGTAATCCATAACCCTCTCTCCAAAAACGAGTGCAATACTGCAATTAGGATTATAGCATATTTATAACTCTTTTATCACTTCTGCCAGGACTCTTTCCAGGGCCTGACCTTGCCGATCCAGCCGTTTTCATTCCAGTACTTAAAGTCGGTATATTCCGGGTTTTCCTTTCCCAGACCGGTCTGCATCATCCTGATCACAAGGAATTTTCCCTTTGCAAGGAGTCCTGCACGTGCAGGCTTACTGTAATCCATGGTACTCATCTTTTCTGCAAGTCTCTTTAAGGAAGAAACCATTGCTGCTCTCTTCTTCTCCGGGATCTTATCCCATTTGATATCGCTCATCAGCTTGAAGCTGATGCTCCTGATATATGTTACTCCCCACCAGGAAAGGCTGTCCTTTATATCCTTAACCGTTGAGGATCCGCCGCCGCCAAGACACTGGGCGATAATGACCGCCCTCTTTCCGAACATCTCCTTTGCGGGACGGTGGGGCATCCACCTGTATCCGAAATGGTCGAGAAGGTTCTTCATCGCACCTGTGGCATGGTAGACGTATACAGGAGAAGTGAATACCAGAAGGTCTGCTTCAAGGAGTGCTTTCTCGATAACTGCTACATACTCCCTGTCCTTACATTTGTCCTCCCCTTCCAGAAAGCATCTGGTACATCCCATACAGAAATCGGGACAGTCCCTAGGAAGATAGAATTCCGTTATCTCTGCCTTATCCCTGAAAGCTTCCAGGAACGCCTCCTTGAGCTTATATGTTACGCCGTGCTTCTCCGTTCCGTTTATAACTGTTATCTTCATTTCTTTTCCCTCCCGTATAATCTGTCGAATTGCTTTATATGTTCTTCAAGCGTCACCAACGATGCAGCTTCCCTCGAAGGGTCTCTGTCACATATGGTGAGGAGCATATAGATGGGTGCGTAAAAATGCAGTGTCATTATCTCCACATTGTCCGTCTTCAGGACCCCCGCTGAAACCATAAGACCTAAGAGCATACCCTGATAGGAAAGAGGCATATCTGCATACTGCTGCTGGTATACCGTGGCCAGTTTCTTATCCCTGAACTGCTCGATGGTGAGCATCTTCCTGAAGCGCCGGGTGTAATCATCATGAAGGAAATAAAGGAAGAGATCCCTTCCTATCTTTATCAGCTGTTCCTCTGATATGTTCTTATAGATATCTGCATCGACCGACGCATCAGTTCCGCTTATCTGAAGCTGTTTTGCCTGATCAGAGAAGCGCTGGTCCATCTCAGATATGATGGCATCGAAGATGGCCTGCTTATTCTTATAGTGCTTATAGAGTGACGGTGCTTTTATACCTACGCGTTCAGCGATATCAGCCACATACACATTGGCATATCCCTTTTCCGAAAAAAGAGTCAGCGCCTCATCAAGTATCCTCTGCTTTGTATCCACGGCCACTACCTTTCTGCATTTAGCTAATCCTAATTAGCCAGATTATAAGCTAATTTGGATTAGCCGTCAAGGGGATCCAAATGAAATTCAAATACATTATCAGGAGGCTCTCATGAAAGAATATTTCGACCATAAAGGACAGACTGCCTTTTCCGAGCGAAAAAACAGTCCCTGAATGATTCAGGGTCTGTTTATGATACCACGGTATCGTGATCATTTATTCATTTGTACGAAGGTCCTCGACTATGCTCCTTCCTTTTATATTGCTGTATAACACATTAGGTATGATGGCTCCGATGACTGCCAGTACCGGCATGAGTATCAGGATCGGGACCACTGTGATATGGGCTGTCGCTGCGGACCAGAAGAGATCTATCTTCAGGAAGAGCAGGTTGGCCGCGATGGCAAACGGCATCGAGAAGAGGACGGATATCAGAGCGTAGAACAATCCTTCTGTCATGAGCATCCTCTTGAGCTGCCTGCCTGTCATGCCGACTGCCTTGAGAAGGGCAAGTTCTCTCTTCCTTGCCAGTATTCCCGTCAGGACAGCATTGATATAGTTCAGGACAGCGATGATACCAATGATGACACAGAGGAATCCTCCGATATATCTTATGGCACCTGTGAACTTCTCGAAATCCTTTCTTACGGTCTCTATGCTGCTGTACTCGTAACGGGAGGGATCGCCCTCGCAGAGTTCCTGAAGGTAAGCTTCAGCCTCAGCTGCTGCATCGCTGCTGACAGCATCTGCACAGTAGCACATTACTGCATAATCATCAGATGTAATATCAGCGATCTGATCCTTCGTCATCAGGATCTGGGCAGTCCTGCCTCCATACATGAACCCGGGTGTATAGGAGGTAGGATACTCATCCATAACAGCACAGACAGTATACTCTCTGTCGATACCCTCGATGATATATTCGATCCTGCTGAAATCCATATTATCGGGGATATCATAGACCGAATCATATACTTTACCCGTGGAAGTATCCTTGTAGTGGAAATCCTCGGCCAGGGTGACATTTACCTTATCTCCGGGGTGAAGCTCGGAAGCCTCAGTTACGACGACGGTATCCTTACCTGTTTCGTACATGGAGGAGATATCACCTTCTACTACGTTTACCTCGTCAAAGAGTACAGTGTCGACACCTACCAGCTGAGCAGTATATTCGATATCAGCATTTACGAAAGCTTCTGCATTATCTGTTGTATAGGCATAACCGTAGTAGTCACTGTCGATGTGGGATGCGATCTCTTCGATCTCGGCTGCCGACAGGAATTCATCGTGGTCTCCTGTGAAGTAAGAAGGGGTGGATACGGTGAAATCCATGGAAGACGCCATACTCTGGATATATGAGTTCATGTCCATGTTATCCACGAAGATACAGAGAGTATCGAAGAGTACCATGGCCAGGGAAATGGAGAGTACTACAAGTGCAGTACGCACCTTATTGCGTCCGAGGTTCGACATAGCCATTGAAGGGATACTTGCATTCACCTTCTTTTTCTTCCTGAGTGATACCTTGACCTCGTTGTAACGGAGAGCTTCGATGGGAGATACCCTGGAAGCCTTGCGTCCGGGAACAGAACTTGATACGAACACCGTGATGACGGATATGAGCGCTGCTGCGGCAAATACGAAGATATTAAATCCGCTGACAGGTTCAATGCTCTTGTATATAGTCTGTGAGAGCACCATGGGGAGCATGGATACTCCGATAAGATATCCCAGGATAAGTCCTGCGGGAACACCGATGAGACAGAGTAAAAGAGACTGCTTTCTGATGATCTTTCTTATCTGCTTTGATGTAACACCGATGGTCTTGAGAAGACCATAATCCCTGACCTTGTTTGCAACTGTTATCTGGAAGATATTGTAGATGATCAGAAATCCGGTGAAGAATATAAGGAGCATCAGTACTGCTATAGCAACATATCCTTCGGTTCCCAGAGGATCCGACTCGGAGGAATATGCGGGATTTACCATAATGTTCCTTGCATCGACCCCGATCTCATCTGCGATACTGTATGCCCTGAGTTCAGACGGTGCCTTAAGATCGAAGACCACATTTGAGAACTGAAGGGTCTCCTCTCCCATCGATGTGAACATATCATCTGCATACTCCTCTGATACGAGAACATATCTCGAATCGCCGCCGCTTATGCCGCATACAGTAAATGTTTCACTCATATCGCAGGAAGATGCAAGACCGACCACCTTATAGTCTATAGTGATCTGAGATCCGATATCTCCGCCGCCGATGCTCTTCAGGTAATCACTGCTGACTACGACTTCATAAGAAGATTCGGGGAGCCTTCCTGATTCAGGCTTGCTGAAGGACATTTCAGCTGCCATATCATCCATCCAGGCAACGTTCAGTCTGTCATCTGTTATTCCCAGGGTTATCATCCTGCCTACATTCTCAACATCAGCTATGCCCTGAAGCCTGTCGGCGATATCCTCATCTGCCGCATAGACCATAGCATATGAACTGTTACCGTACTCCTTGCACTGCTGAAGCTGCAGAGTACCCTTCAGCGAAAAGAACACTGTAAAGAGGGAAGTAAAGAGTACTGTTGTCAGAAGGATCGCAAGGACCGTAATGAAATTCTGCTTTTTGGAAGCAAGAAGAGACCTTAAGCTCAGTCTCGATAAAGCTTTTTTGTTATTGACCTTCATATTGTCACCCCCGCCTTCAGCGATTTACGATAAGGCCGTCTTCGATCCTTATGATACGATCTGCCGTCTGCGCTATCTCTGTGTTATGGGTGATCATAACTATGGTCTGTCCGAACTTGTCAGCTGTTACTCTGAAAAGGCTCATTACATCCTGTGATGTCCTGCTGTCGAGATTGCCCGTAGGCTCATCAGCCAGGATAACAGTGGGACGTCCTGCCAGCGCTCTTGCGATGGCAACTCGCTGCTGCTGTCCGCCTGACAGCTGTGAAGGGAGCTTATGTATCTGGTTCTTAAGATCCAGCGTCTCGATTATATTGTCGATATGCTCCTTATCCGTCTTTGCTCCGTCAAGTTCAAGAGGGAGCAGTATATTCTCCATTACATTTAATACAGGAACAAGGTTAAAGGACTGGAATACAAATCCTATCTTCCTTCTCCTTAAAACAGTGAGTGCTTCATCCTTTAAAGAGAATATATCCTTGTTATCGATATAGACCTTACCGGAAGTGGGTCTGTCGAGACCTCCCAGCATGTGAAGGAGCGTTGACTTACCGCTTCCCGATGTACCTACTATCGCTACAAATTCTCCTTTGTTGACCTCAAGATCGACGCCCCTTAATGCGTCTACCCTGCTGTCTCCTTTGCCGTATGTTTTCTTCAGGCCTTCTGCTCTTAAAATAGCCATATCTTATCTCCTTTTCGTTTGATCTGATGATACGATCATCTCATCAGATTCTTTCTCAAATCTTTCCATGGAAGATAAGATTATGACACTTTTGAAAGAATCATCCCTTGGGTACATATACAGAGAACCTGCTTCCTTCGCCGGGAGTAGACTCGAGCCTTATATAGCCGCCCTCTCCCGTTATTATCTCTCTTGCCAGGCACAGACCTATACCGACGCCTTCCTCAGAAGAGACTTCCTGACTTCTGTAGAACCTTGTGAAGACTTTTGCGGAATCCTCTTCGCTTATGCCTATACCTGTATCCTCGATATCGATCCTTACGAACATCTCATATTCCCTGGCACTCATAAAGACACGGCCTCCATCAGTATACTTGACCGCATTATCGGCAATATTGAATATGGCTTCGTATGTCCACTTGGGATCGCACTTGATGCTGAGATCCGTGGGTTCGTAAGAGAGCTCTATCCCTTTGGACGAAGCCTTGGAAGATAATGCATCAGTTATACTCTCAAAGAGTTCCTCCACAGATGATGTTACCGGGGAATAAGTCATAAGACCGCTCTCAAGACGTGACATCTTCACCAGGGAATCGATAAGGAACTTGAGCTTTTCCGACTGGGACCTTATTGCAGTCACCTTATCTCCCGCATCCCCGGGAAGATCCTCTTCCGCCAGAAGTTCGCTGTAGAGCATAAGGTTGGCAATGGGGGTCTTGGTCTGATGCGATATATCCGATATGAGGGTCTTGATCTTCTCCTTCTCTTCACTGACCTTATCAGCGGAAAGTGCCGAAGAAGAAAGATATTCATGGAGCTTGGACTCAAGAAGTGAATATACGCTCTCATCAAAGGAGGTCTCCGAGAAATCCCCCTCTATTGCAGAGTCCAGCATATCGCTCAGGGAATCCACCAGCCTTCTTGTCCTTATATGCTCCACCACCGCCCATGTTATGGCGATGACAGCTGCTGCTACGGATGCGATGACGAAATATATCATTTACTTCTCCGCCTTCCAGCAGTAGCCGAGACCGTAAACTGTCTTTATGTTATCCTTGGCACCCAGCTTGTCCCGGAGCCTCTTTATGGAAACAGAGAGCGCATTCTCATCAACATAATCAGCCCCGTCAGTCCAGACCTTGTCTATAAGGTGGTCACGCTTTACTGTCATGCCCCTGTTCGCCACAAGGATACGGAGTATCTTCTGTTCTGTCTTACTGAGCTCGAAGGTCTCCTCGCCTTTCTTAAAGATCATATTAGAAAAGTCAAAGCTATAGCCGTCTACTTCGAACAGCTCCTCCGATGCTCTGGATCCGTTTCTCCTAAGCTGGGTATTTACCCTGGCACGAAGTACCGACAGAGAGAAGGGCTTTGTCATATAATCGTCAGCACCAAGCTCAAGGCCTCTTACGATATCACTGTCTGTATCGTTGGCTGTCAGCATTATCACGGGGATCTCAGGATGGGACTTCTTGACCTCCTTCAGGAAGTCCAGTCCATTGCCGTCGGGAAGATTAACATCCATAAGGATGAGATCCGGCCTGAATACAAGGAGCTGGTCAGACGCATCCTTCAGGGTACTTACACAGAATACGGTCTTGCCATCATTTTTGAGTGCAGAAGTAAGGCCCTTTCCAAGCTCATTGTCATCTTCTATTATCAATAACTGTTCGTTAGCCATCAGATCTCATCTCCAAATTCATTACGGATAGATTTTATCACAAGGACTGTAACAAAAAACCAGTAAACAATAAGTCTACTGGTCTTGTCTCAACCGTCGATCTTCGATATATAACCAATTAGGAAGGGGACGAACGTTCACGCACTATCTTGCTTTACTCTGCCGCTTCGACCCATCTGTCCTAAT
>CACXGG010000010.1 GCA_902767145.1 Oscillospiraceae bacterium
ATCACTGTAAGTATACGCCGTCCTGTTCCGAATACATGATAGGCTGTTTGGAGAAATACGGGGTCATCCGCGGATTGCCCCGGGGAATATGGCGGATCCTCCGTTGCAACCCCTTTTCCAAGGGCGGTTACGACCCGGTCCGCTGATATCGGAGAACAGGAATAAATGGATATAAATATTGAACTGTCAATCTTTTCCACCTTGCTTTCGCCGCTCTACATGCTTTTCGGCTGGCTTACAAGGATATTGATGGAATTCTTCGGCAACTACGGTGTTGCCATTATCGTACTCACAGTAATAATCAGAGGACTTCTCATCCCCCTGAACATCAGGAGCCAGAAGTCAATGCTCAAGATGCAGGCCCTTTCAGGCAAGACTGCAGAGCTTCAGAGAAAATACGGTGACGACAAGCAGAAGTATCAGGAGGAAGTATTAAAGCTCCAGCAGGAGAACGGTGCCATGGGCGGTATGTCCGGATGCCTTCTTCCTTTCCTGCAGATCTTCTTCATCATCCCTATCTACAGGATCGTCAGCGGACCTCTCTACTATATCTCACAGGTTTCCAAAGAGAATATCGAATCCATGATCGAGCTGGGTAAGAACAGCGGCATCATCGGTGAGAAGGCAAGGATCGCAGTGGAGACCCACATCCCCCTTATCGAGGCATTGAACAACAATTCTTCTTTCCTCAGCGAGTGTGTGGACAAGGGCCTTATCTCCATGGGTCAGATCATCGATCTGCACTTCCTTGGCATCGACCTCACCATGGTCCCTGCCTGGAACCCCGTAACCATCGTTTCGGATCCCAAGACATATCTTCCCCTTCTTCTGTTCCCCATCCTGGTAGTTGTGGTAAATATCGTTACTATCCGTATGGGACAGTTCCTGCGTCCCGGTTACAAGGAGCAGCAGGAGGCAAAGGAGAGGGCTAAGAACAATCCTGCAAGAGCAGGACAGACAGCCCAGGACGATACGGCAGAAGCTACCATGAAGATGATGAACTGGTTCATGCCCGCCATGATGCTCGTTACGACTTTCACCCTTCCCGCCGCAATGGGTCTTTACTGGGTAGTCGGAGGACTTATGGGTATCGTTTCCCAGATCATCGTATATTTTATGTTCACAAAGCCTTATGAGCTCAAGAAGGCTGAGATCGAAGAGAAGAAGGCTAACGCTTTCAAGAAGAGCAGAGAAGAGAACGACGGGCAGAAGCCTGCTAAGAAGTCCAAGAAGAGCAAGAAGTGATCGAACTATAATTTACGGAGGAATATATGGAAAAGACGATCGTAAAGACAGGTAAGACAGTAGAAGAGGCAATCGAGAGCGCTCTCGCAGAGCTGGGCGTTGCCAAGGAAGATGCTGTTATCGAGATAATCAGCGAGCCCGCAGGCGGATTCCTCGGACTTGGTTCCAAGGACGCGGAAGTAAAGGTTACCGCAAATGTTGAAGATGAAGCAGCCGAGGAGGAGGAAGTCGTTTACTACGGTGACGACGAGAACTTCGAGGGCGATGCGGTAAGTGAGGCAGAGGATGCAGCTGTACAGTTTGTTGCTGAGGTCCTTTCCGGCATCGGCATCCACGGCAATATGGATTCCTACAGAGAGGATGATGCCATCTACATCTCTGTTTCAGGAAGTGACTGCGGAGCTGCCATCGGACGTCACGGTGAGACACTTGACGCCATCTCCTACATGACAAACCTTATCGCCAACAAGCACAGCGAGGACAGAGTACATGTACACCTCGATGTCGGCGGATATAAGAGACACAGGGAGCAGGTCCTTAAGAACCTTGCTGAGCGTGCCGCTTCCAAGGTAAGAAAGACAGGCCGCAAGGTAGTCATGGAAGCAATGAATCCCGCAGAGAGAAGAGTAGTACACTCCTATCTTCAGGATTTCGAAGGCATCACTACACACAGTGAAGGCGATGAGCCTGACAGAAGAGTAATCGTTACCCTTTCCGAAAATAACTAACGGAGGCAGTATGCCGGGAACATTTTGTGCCTGCTCCACACCTATGGGTCAGTCGGGGATCGCCGTTATAAGGATCTCCGGTGACATGTCGGGAACAGGCCTGGACGATTGTTTCAAGATAATAAGAACTGCAGGAAGTGCCAAGGTGATCTCTCAGATGGAGGGATACACCGCGGCACTTGCTGATTTTATCGACCCTTCTGACGGGTCTGTGATAGACAGGGTGGTGGTGACCAGGTTTACCGCGCCCCATTCCTACACAGGTGAGGACATGACTGAGATCTCATGCCACGGCGGCAATGCGGTAAAGCAGGAGATCTTCAGGGTCCTCTTCGAAAAGGGAATAAGGCCTGCAGAGCCCGGAGAGTTCACAAAGACTGCTTTTGTAAATGGAAAGCTGGCCCTCTCCGAAGCTGAGGCTGTTATGAACGTTATAAAGTCAGAGTCCTCGGGAGCACTTAAGGTCTCCAATTCCCAGGTCTTCGGAAAGCTCAATTCCGAACTTTCTGAAGTGGAGGAAACCCTCTACAAGGCCATGTCCCTTATAGAGATGATCGTGGAGTTCCCGGAACATGACGATACTCCCGTCAATACGGACAGGGTCAGGGAGATGATCTCCTCCGCCATAGATGTACTCATTCCCCTAAAGGAGAGCTATGCCCAGGGAAGGCTCCTGGCAGACAGGCTCAGGGTAGCCCTGGCAGGAAAGCCCAACAGCGGAAAGAGTACGCTCCTTAACAGGCTTACCGGATTTGACAGGGCCATCGTTACCGATATCCCCGGGACCACCAGGGATACCCTGGACCAGGATATCGATATTGAAGGTATCCCCGTAAGGATCACTGATACGGCGGGCATCAGGGAGACAGATGATGCCATAGAGGCCATGGGCGTCGAAAGGGCAAGGAGCAGCATAAGGGAGGCGGATCTCTGCCTCTTCCTCGTATCCCCTGAAGATCCTGAAGATGAGGTCATCTCACAGCTGTCCCTTATCAGGTCGGGTGAGGCTGATATCCCCGTGGTGCTTGTGTTCACCAAGTCTGATGTGGGGATCAATCCCTCTTATGAAAAGATCGCCGCTTCGGCTAAGGCCCTGGGTATCGAAAAGTCCATGATAATATCTGCCCTTTCTGACGAGGGCATAGATCTCATAAGAAAAGAGATCCTGTCCTTCTACGACAGCCTGGGCTCAACGTCCTCCACTGTTGTAATAAGCGGCAGGCATGCGGGCCTTATTGGCCTTGCAGCTGATAAGCTCATGGAGGCAGGATCTGCCCTCGATGACGGACTTGGGGAGGATATCGCCTCCTCGGTGATAAGGTCTGCTCTTGATGACATCGGTGCCATCACGGGAAAGACCGTATCCAGCGAACTTGTAAATACTATCTTCTCCGATTTCTGCATCGGGAAGTAAGGAGTCATATGAACATAAAGGAAGCTCTTGAGATAAAAGATTCATTTATGGCCGGCGAGTACGACGTGGCAGTCGTGGGTGCAGGCCATGCGGGATGTGAGGCTGCGCACGCCTGTGCGAAGCTGGGACTTAAGACTGTCCTTTTTACTCTCTATCTGGACAGCATCGCAAACCTTCCCTGTAATCCCAGCATCGGAGGAACGGCGAAGGGACAGCTTGTCCGCGAGATAGATGCTCTGGGCGGCATCATGGGAAAGATCGCCGACGAGTGTGCCATCCAGATGAGGATGCTCAACCGATCAAAGGGCCCCGCCGTTTATTCTCCCAGAGCCCAGATGGACAGGCACAGATATTCGGATGTGATGAAGTGCTATCTGGAGAAAGTGGAGAACCTTGATATAAGGCAGGCACATATTACCGACCTTCTGACGGAGGACGGTTCCGTGACAGGTGTTATGACGGAGAGCCGTGCCGTTTACGGTGCAAAGGCTGTGGTCATATGTTCCGGTACATATATGGAGTCCAGGACCATCAGGGGAGGGGTCATCTGCGAGAGCGGACCTGACGGACTTCCCAGGTCAGTGGGCCTTTCTGCATCCCTTGAGGCTGCGGGCATACCCATCCTGAGATTTAAGACGGGAACTCCCGTCAGGGTCAATTCCTCAAAGCTGGACTTTGACCAGATGACGAGGCAGGACGGTGAATATGATATCCCTCCTTTTTCGTATGATAATGAGATGCACGGAAAGACGGTGCCTGAAGACCAGGTGCCCTGCTGGTCCGTGTGGACTACCCCCGACACAAGGGAGGTAATAACTGAGAATATGGACCGCTCCCCTCTCTACAGCGGAGTCATCACGGGTATCGGTCCCAGATACTGCCCTTCCATAGAAGACAAGTTCATGAGGTTCAAGGATAAGGACAGACACCAGATCTTTGTGGAGCCCATGGGAAGGCAGACAAATGAGATGTACCTTCAGGGCTTTTCCACATCCCTTCCCGAGGATGTGCAGGTGAAGATGGTAAGATCCCTGCCGGGTCTTTCCGAGGCCGTGATCCAGAGGAGTGCCTATGCCATAGAGTACGATCTTGTGGATCCCCTGTCACTTACTCCCGCTCTGGAATCCAAGGTGGTAAACGGTCTTTTCACTGCGGGACAGATCAACGGTTCCTCCGGATATGAGGAGGCTGCAGGCCAGGGCATTATCGCAGGCATCAATGCGGGACTTAAGGTGCTGGGCAGGGAGCCTGTGATCCTCGACAGGTCCCAGGCATATATCGGCGTCCTGGTGGACGATCTTGTCACCAAGGGAACGTCAGAGCCTTACAGGATGATGACCTCCCGTGCGGAGTACAGGCTGTTCCTCCGCCAGGATAATGCGGATACCAGGCTTACGCCCGTCGGTCACGATATAGGACTTATCGATGATGAGAGGTTCTCTCTTTTCGAGGAGAAGATGAGGATGATAGATGAGGAGACGGAAAGGCTCAAGAGCACGTATATCGGTCCCTCCGACACCCTTAAGGAGATCCTGGAGTCCGTAGGCTCGGTTCTTCCGCCCTCGGGTATATCCCTGGCTGACCTTCTGAAGAGGCCGAAGGTCACCTATGAGCTCATAGAGGGCGTTGATAAGGACAGAAAGCCCCTGCCCCTTTATGTGACCAGGGCAGCGGAGACCGATATCAAATATGAGGGATACCTGAAGCTGGAGAAGGAGAAGATAGAGAAGTTCTCCGAACTTGAGAGCAAGAGGCTCCCGGAAGATACGGATTATGAGAAGATCGAGGGCTTAAGGCTCGAGGCCAGGCAGAAGCTCAACAGATTAAGGCCCATAAACGTGGGACAGGCATCCAGGATCTCGGGAGTATCTCCCGCGGATATCTCGGTGCTCCTGGTCTATCTTGAGATGAGAAAGAGAGAAGAGAAGTGACAGAAGAGATAAAGGACAACATGACGCCGGTGCTGGAAGAGGCATCGAAAGTAATAGAAGTACCTCTTGATGCGGAGCATATAAATTCCTTCAGGAAATATGCAGAGCTCCTTCGGGAGAAGAACAAGGTGATGAACCTTACCAACATTACTGACGATACCGGCATAGCCATGCGTCACTTCATCGACTCCCTGACCATCGTCTCCTACATAAGGGATGAGCAGAAGAAACAGGGAAGATCTGATATATCCCTCATCGATGTAGGAACAGGAGCAGGCTTTCCCGGGATCCCCCTTAAGGTGGTCATCCCAGATATGCGCCTGACCCTTATGGATTCCCTTAACAAGAGGATCGGATTTCTCAGGGAGGTGTCTGATGCCCTGGAACTTGATAAGGTGGACCTGATCCACTCCAGAGCCGAAGATGCGGGAAAGAACAAAAAGTACAGGGAGATGTATGATATCGCTACTGCCAGGGCAGTGGCAGCCCTTCCCGTACTCTGTGAATACTGCATGCCCTTTGTGAAGGTAGGGGGCGTTTTCGTGGCTATGAAGGGCCATTCCGAGGAAGAGATAAGAGACGCCAAGAAGGCTGTTGCACTTCTTGGCGGTACCATCGAAAAAGTCGATAACTTTACTTTGCCGGGAACTGATATGAACAGATCTGTCATCGTGATCAGGAAACTGCGTCACACGCCGGCACAATATCCCAGGCAGGCCGGAAAGCCTTCCAAGGATCCCTTAGTCTGATCAGACTTTGGGGAGTTCTCTGTCGAAAACAGAATAGACAGCCCTTGAATCGTAGTAGCTTGCATTATCCATGGGCTTTCTGGGCATGGGTCCTCTTTCGGGCTCTGTCCTTAAGAGCTGGGCTGATCCTGCAGGTGATGAAGCTGTTCCGCTGACCGTGGCTGCAGTGGAGACTGCGGTGCCTGATGTCAGAAGATCTGTGGGAGCGTTCTTCTTTGCCCTGATCTGGGATGCTATAAGTACAGCACCGCCGATGGTGGCAAGGGACACTGCCGCAGCGATGATCATAATGATCCTGCTGGAATGCTTCTGCTTTTTGTTTATATGTGAGGTGATATACCCGGGGTCGATGGCTGTAAGTGTCACGTCCTCGGTCTCAGGATCCTCTTTTTCTGCCTGCTCTTCCGCCAGACGCTGAAGTGTCCTGGCGATAAGATCATCAGATGCATGTATGGATCCCAGTTTTTCCTTAAATTCCTCTTTAAGCTGTTCGTCAAATCGATCTTTCATATAAAGCCTCTTGATCCCTCTCTCTTCTCTTCTCAAAACGGCTGAGCATCTTCTTAGCTCTGAAGATCCTGCTCCTTACGGTGCTTTCTGTTATTCCGAGGATCCTTGCGATCTCACAGTTGTCCAGTACACCGTAATAACGGAAAAGGATGACATCCTTATATGCGTCAGGAAGGGCGTTGATGGCGTCCCAGAGCTCTCCTTCGGGGTCCAATGAGTCGAAGTACATATCCTCGGTCTCACGGCCGTCTACAGAGGCAGAGGCACCGATGCTCCTGCTGGTGCCCATGTCGTCCTTTTCGCCATAATCCTCGTTCATCTGCTCGAAGGAACCGATCCTCGTGGCCCAGGCTGACTTCAGATAGTCCTTGCACACATTCTTGGCAATGGACATGAGCCAGTACTTGGGAGGACAGTCTCCTGCAAAGGAATCCCTCTTGCGGATGACCTTTACGAAAACATCCTGGAAGGCATCCTCGGCAAGACTTCTTTTACCAAGATAGTAATTGCATACCCTTAGGACATCGTCGGCATACAGCTCGACGAGCTCTTCTGTTGCGGGTAATGTGAAGTATCTTGCCATGGCGTCTCCTTTCCGTACATCAATAAGACGATTTGATTTTACAACTCGTTGCATGGAATTCAATTATCAACAAGAGTGATAATTGCGGTATTTTTGAAGAAAGTGCATTTATTATAATATAC
>CACXGG010000011.1 GCA_902767145.1 Oscillospiraceae bacterium
CCATAGGCGAACTGATAGTTGAACCTGACCGCGTGGATGAAGGTGCAACAAAGATAGAATGTGAAAAGATCGAAAAGAGATCCGACCGCCCCGAGTGGCTTAAGTGAGGTCTGCTATGAAATATGATTTTGATACACCCGTACAGCGCTACGGAACTGATTCCATCAAGTGGAAAGTGGAAGAGAACGAGCTTCCCATGTGGGTGGCTGATATGGACTTTAAGACAGCGCCTAAGATCATAGAGGCTCTTTCCTCCCGTGTGGAACATGGGGTTTTCGGATATCCATATATCCCTGAAGACTGGTCCCTTGCTTATGCTTCCTGGTGGAAGAGACGCCACGGCCTTGAGATGGATCCTAAACATCTTCTCTTCGTAACAGGTGTTATCCCTGCTATCTCCAGCTCTGTAAGAAAGCTCACCACACCCAACGAAAATATTGTCATACAGACACCTGTCTATAATGTGTTTTTCAACTGCATAAAGAACAACGGCGCACGTGTCCTGGAAAACAGGCTCGTCTATTCTGACGGCGCATACAGCATAGACTGGGAGGATCTGGAGAAGTCATTATCCGATCCCCAGACCACCATGATGATCTTATGTAATCCCCAGAATCCTGCAGGTAAGATCTGGGATAAGGAGACCCTTTCCCGCATAGGTCTTCTCTGTCATAAGTACGGAGTTACTGTCATATCTGATGAGATCCACTGCGATATCGCAAGACCCGGTACTTCCTATGTGCCCTTTGCGTCTGTTTCAGACATCTGTGCAGACATCTCCATCACATGCCTTTCACCTACAAAAGCATTTAATATAGCAGGCATTGGAACAGCTGCCGTTTATATACCGAACGACCGTCTCCGCCATAAGATCTTCAGAGCCATTAATACTGATGAAGTGGCAGAGCCTTCCGTATTCGCATGCCTGTGTTCCACGACTGCATTTAATGAATGCGGAGACTGGCTGGATGAGATGAATTCTTACGTATTTGATAACAGGTCTTTTGCTGAGGAGTTTATTTCAGAAAATATACCTTCTCTCCACGTTGTTTCGGGGGATGCTACATACCTTCTCTGGGTGGATATCTCTGCCCTTGAGACCACATCAAAAGAGTTCGCTTCTTTTGCCAGAAAGAATACAGGATTATTCGTTACCGAAGGGTCTCATTACGGATCCTGCGGAGACGGTTTTCTGCGCATAAATATAGCCTGCCCGAGATCCGTCCTTGAAGACGGTCTGGACAGGCTTAAAAGATCCGTGGAACTGTTCAGGTCCTGATCATTTTCATGCACCGAAGATAAGAAATGCAGTGCACAGTCCGGAGAAGATATTTGCGAAAGCATGGATCATCCATCCGGGTATGATGGAACCACCTGCCTTCTTCTCATTGATATATCCCATGGACCATGCGATGGCACCTGTGAAAACAGTAACGATAGCTGCTTTTACGAAGCCCATTGATGAGAAGAACATTACTCCGTGCATAAGTCCGAAGATAAGGCTCTGGATAAGGTTTCCTGCAGCAAATCCAAACCTGGAGGAGATCCTCTTAAGAAGGAAGCCCCTGAAGATGATCTCCTCAGGAAGAGATGTATTAAATACTGCATAGATGAGTATTGCAGGGATCGCTGCTGCGCCAAGTCCTGCGAAGTCGGATGTTGCCATCTCTACACCGGCTGACATCATGAGCATGAATACTGCAAGAACGATGAAAGCAACTGCTGTTCCGATGATATAAAGAAAAGTCTTATTCTCTTTTGTACCTGTCATCTTCTTAAGACCGATCCACTCAAAGAAAGAAGACTTCTTTCTTGCTGTAATGAGCCACCAGATAAAAGGTAGGAGCGTAAATAAGATGATCTGTACGACACTGCTGATAATATACTGAATAAAAAGTTCCATGACAAAACCCTCCGTTTGATCTTATGATCCTATGTTATCAGCCGAACCTTTCCGTCATTATCGGTTAACCTTAAAGTTTCCTTAAAAAAGCCGGGATATGATCCCGGCTTTTTATGTGTTTCTGGTTATAAAAGAACTTATTTCTTCAGTCTGGCTTTTCCTTCTATATACTCTGCAACGACCACAAAATTCTCCAGGTCTTCGGAGCTTAACCCGCGCTCTGTATTAAGGTCATCGAAAAGGTATGTGCTGCCCTCCACACGGAAGTATCCTGTAGTTTCATCTATGGCTACAGATATCTCTTTTATCTCTTTTCCCCAGATGGACTCGTCGTCCTTTAAAGGCTCCTCGAAAAGCTTTTTGTTGCGTCCTTTATTCTGGAGGAAGAACGCCTTTATAACAGGGGTCTTCCCTTCCGGGATACATGATGAGAGATATCTGCTGGAACTTATATCTGCCAGGCCTTTTATCTTCATCTCCTCAGGATCATATATATCTGATCTTGAGTTAAGTTCGTAGTGCTTCTGAAGATACTTTATAAGGTCCTTTCCACTCCTTCTGTTGGGAGAGAGTGAGGAAAGGTTCTGCATATAGATGCTGTACCAGTTTTCCAGCTGTTCTTTTGTGGGATTATTAGTCGTTATCATGATAACCTCTTATCCCAGGAGCTCGATGAGCCTGTCGAGATCTTCGTAGTCCTTATAATCGATAACGATCTTACCCTTACCGGAATCAGGATCAGATACCTTAAGTTTTACTCTGGAACCAAGATGCTTCTTGAGCTTTGTCTCAACTTCCTTAACAGAGAGAGCAAAATCCTTGCTGACTTCCTTCTTTTCCTTCTTCTCGCTTCCGGCATTTTCAAGAGCCCAGATATACTTCTTAACATAGTCCTCAGCCTGACGTACGTTCATGTCTTTTGCGATGATAACGTCAGCTGCTTTTCTCTGATCCTCTTTGTCCTTGAGTGAAAGGAGTGCCTTTGCATGACCTGCAGAAAGATCGCCGTTCCTGATGAAGTCCTGAAGTGATTCATCGATATTCATCAATCTAACTGTATTGGCGATAGTAGCCCTGGGCTTACCTAATTTCTTTGCGAGCTGCTCCTGTGTCATCTTGTGGTTCTTGAGAAGATTATCCATGGCGAAAGCTTCTTCAAGAGGGTTCAGATCTTCTCTCTGAAGGTTCTCTATAAGAGCCTGTTCCATGGTCTGCTTATCAGTGAGATCCCTTACGATGGCAGGAATGACCTTAAGACCTGCGATACGCGATGCCCTCCAACGCCTCTCACCTGCTACGATCCTGTAACCAGTGCCTTTGCGCTGTACTATGATGGGCTGGATGATACCGTTTTCCTTGATGGAATCCGCCAGCTCATTAAGTGCTTCAACATCGAAATCCTTTCTGGGCTGATCCGCATTGGGACTGATGTCATTTATCTTAAGCTCCACAACAGAATCGC
>CACXGG010000012.1 GCA_902767145.1 Oscillospiraceae bacterium
AAAACCTGTTACTTCAACAGTAAATTCGTATTCCTCGTCATACCATTTCTTCATGTCCGGCACCTCCTGTTAAGTCAGGGACATTACATAGATCTGGCAGGGATTTTCCTCTCCCCACAGTTCCTTAATTACCTCGAATTCCTTAAATCCGCAGGAAAGATAGAAGCGGTTAGTAATATCATAGTCTTCATACATTCCCATCTCCACGGTCTTTACCTGCATGAAAGAGTATCCTGCCTCTTTGGCAGTCTTCTTAGCCTCCTGGAACAGGGCTCTGCCGATACCGTTTCTATGGTACTCCTTGAGTACTCCCATGACCGCCAGTTCCACGGTCTCCTTACCAGTCTCCTTAAGACAGAGAAAACCTGCGTACCTGTCATCTTCCTTATCAGCCAGGAAGATCCAGTCAGCACTGTCACGGATATATCCTTCCCTGCTCTCGTCCACCTCAAACCACTCTCTGAGTGATTCAAGGATCGTTCTTGCTATTGCTCTTTTTGTCTCTTTATCTGTTATCTGTTCAACCATCTTTATTCTCCTGTTGATTCATCCAGCTGCTCCGAAAGCAGCTTTTTCATGTTTTCCAGCTCTTCCTGCGAAGGGCGGCTCTCATCGGAATACATCTTCTCCATAGGATACCATCACTCTTATTCCGGACTTTTAGTATATTCCACGACACAAGGCAATAACAGAGGATTTCTTCCAGGATTCAATAACTATCTTTCAGATCCGGCTAAAGTACTTATGTATATCATTCCTGCTCAGGAGCCTTCTCTTTCATGGCACTCCTGATCCTGCTCAGAGATTCCGGCGTGATCCCCAGATATGTTGCGATATACCGCAGGGGAACACGTTCGGCCAGTCCGGGATAGCTCTTCCGAAATGACATGTACCTTTCGGTGGCAGTCTCCACCAGGAAACCGTTTTCCCTGTAGATCTTATATCTCATTCCGCCTTCCAGGGCCATGATCCAGAGATCCTTCAGCTGTCCGTCACTATAGATCAGCTCCTTCATGTCCTTTACGTCAAAGAGCATGACCGTGGTGTCCTCCAGGGCTTCCCAGTTGGCCTGCATCTCATCAAAACCCACCATGCCTGAATCGACGCACCAGCTGCCTTCCGTAGCGAAATACTGGGAAATATCGTTTCCGTCCTCATCTACGTAGAAGCTCCTGACCATGCCGCTTAAGACCAGGCCCGCTGTCATAGCCTTATCTCCGGTCCTGGCCATCATCTCTCCCTTTGAATAGACCTTGAACCTCGAAAAGGATATAGCCTTCTCTATGGCTTCGGCTGGGATCGGCATACCAAGACTGTAGGAAAGTTCCTTAAGTTGTTTTATCAGATATATCTTGTCCATAAGTTATCCTGCCATCAGTGCAAACATCATATTAAATAATAAGAGCAGTCATCTCTATCATCTCCAAGGAGAGGATACAGGTCAGGAACGCACCTTGCATTGACCTATGTCAATTATATACAAAAAAAGAACCCCCGGACAGTGACTGTCCGGGGAATCAGTTCTTTTAAACTGTCTTCATGCACTGATGATAAAGTGGATGTATATTACCAGCGTCCCTGGGACAATCTCCTGAAATAATTCTTGTTATATTCGGCGTCTCTCGTCTGATAATTACGGCACTGGGGGTCATTTCTCAGAAGGCTGTAGTACTGTCTCTCCCAATAATCGGCCTGACGTGCATAGTCCTCACGCTTACGTCTTTCCCTCTCTTCCTCCTCCTGCTTCCTGCGCCTTTCTTCCTCCGCCCTCTTATCCTGATATGTATTCACAGGAGCGGAATAAGTCTTGGGTGTAGAGGCAGGTTTTGAGAAAAGGAGCGTCTCAAGAAGTCCCGGCTGACGGGGCTGCTGCACCCGGGTCTGTACCGGAGCCTGCACAGGAGCACTCTTCTGGACAGCCTTATTCTTCTTGCGCCTAAGTGCCCTGAAGATAAAGAAAGAGATTATCGTGACAAGGATAGCCCCGAAGACATAATCGGGATCGCCGTCATTTATGAGTCCGATAACAGCCACTGATCCTGCTATTGCCATCACCGGAAAGATGATGAGCCATCTGAATATAAATCTAAACATAAGCCTTCCCCCTATATAGGCTTATATTATATACCTATTTCTTATTCCCGGTGAGCATCTCGTATGTTACGCCATACTTCTCTGCGATATCGGAAGCATAGGATGATCCTTCCGGAGGGGCGATGGCCAGCTTGAAGGAGCGCCTGCCGCTGTCGCTCCTGACAATAAGGGACGCTGCCTTCTTCGTAAGCCCTCGTGAGAACCCTTCAGCATCTGTTGCAAGCTTATGCATATGTGTGTTGTAGATGGTCCTTGCTCCCTTGGTGAGCAGAGCCCTGACTGAATCGCAGGCGATGTAATATCCCTCTTCAAAAGAAGTGGTAGAAAATGTCTCGTTCATCAGGATAAGGCTGTCAGGCGTGGCACCATCGAAGATCTCCTTAAAGCGGATACACTCTTCACCCAGACGGCCGAGATCCATAGTCTTGTCTTCGTCTGCCGGAAAATGTGTATAGATACGGTCAGCAGGAACAAATTCAAATGAATCTGCAGGTACGAAAACACCTCCCTGAGCCAGTGCGAATAATAACCCCACTGCCTGGGTCGATGTAGTCTTACCGCCTCTGTTGGCACCCGTAAGGATATAGATCGTATGATCATCATCAAAGTCCAGGTCATTAGTAATGAGATCTTCCGGGCCCGTGAGATTCATTGCCAGCTTAAAGTTATAAAACCCCCTGGCCTTCATGGATCTTTCGTCCTTCGGGACCGCCTTTGCCTTAGAAAGCTTAAATCCCTTCTTTTCGATGCCTGCCATGAAATCTATAAAGCGGATATAGTAGACGAATTCGGGGATCACATCTGATACTTCTGCTAATGCCGTATCAGCATACTTATCCAGGGTCTTTCTCAGGTTCTTCGCCATTGTATCGAGCATCCTGTTCAGGACAGAGTCAAACTGAGCCGGCGTATTGCCCAGACCATCACCCCCGGGGATGGATGTCATCGTATTTCCACCGGCCGCACGGACCAGGGGACTTGTTGCCTTCACGGCATCGGTCATGGTATCTGTAAAGCTGAACCCTCCCGTCTTTTCCACAAGACGGTAGTGCATATCGCCTTCCCAGTCGTTGCCTTCCCTGATCCTGTCTCCTCCGATCCCGTCTGCAAAATTGCTTACGATGCCAGACTTTTTAAAGGGTCTGTTATTTACTGAAACGATACCCAGGCTGGTGGCTTCAAGACGGCTGTTAAGGTTCATACCTATTGTGACACTCTGGATCTCCGAGGTCTCCACGGTCAGCTTTTCCAGATCTTTCCTGAGCTCGTTAAAGTGTGCATCTGAATAGACCTTATCTATATGATCCCTGTATTCCCTAAGCCCCTGGGACCTGATCCTCTCATCGCACAGACATTCCCTGAGAGAATCAACGCAGGTTATATAATCGCGGTACTGGTCCAGCCGGTGCATCAGGAACCACAGTCCCTCCACCTCATCCCTGGACTTTCTCAGAACTCCATACTGCTTATTGAACTCGATCTTTTCAAGAAGTTCCTCCAGCTTCGCTCTGACATCGGGAAGAACCCTCAGATCTTCGAAGATATCCTGTCTATAGTTAGTTACATCAGGATCAGAAGAAAGACAGGACAGGATATCAGCAAGTATGGCCTGCTCTTTGGGCTCGGAAGATACATCCCTTACGATGACATCAAGCCCGAGATCGTGAAAAGTACTATCATCTATCTTCCAGAAACTAACATCTTTTCCTGCGGGATAAAGAAGACTGAATCTCTTATTACCTGTCATATATCCTCCTTTTTATTTATCCATCAGGTCACGGGCACTTATGTACGGGTTATGGTAACGTTTTCTCTTCTCAGGCAGGCTGAGCTTTCTAGAGATCATTGTCCCGAGTTCCACATATGCTTCAGGTGTCCTGAACTGTACCGCCTTCACTGGACAATAGACAACACAGGCATTACATCCGTTACAATCGTGATTCCATTTCGGCCTTCTGTTCTCCATGGTTATATTCTTTGTGGGACAGACCTTTACACATGTTGTGCATCCGACACAACTGCTGTCGGTGAAAAAGCCCTTGTCATATTCATGCTCGATATTTAGATACGGATCCATCATCTTCGGGAAGAGCTTCCTGGTCAGGAAAGACATATGCGGATACTTCCTGGTCTTCCCCTTTGCTATCTCCCGGGCTGTCCTGAGCATATTCTTTTCCATAAGAGGTACCATGAGCTTTTCGGGCGGGAAAGGAGGATATGCGATGCACTGGCTTGCCACACATCTGATGGGGCGGGCATAGCTGAGATGCGCTCCTTTGGAGGAAAGTATGCCCTCCACAGTCTCAAAAGCTCTTCCATGGACCGCTATATATGTAGCTGCCATAAAGATATAAGCATTAGGATTGACGGAAAGACCTGAGATAAACTCTCTCATCCTTCCCGGTATATCCCATTCGTAGACCGGACATACAAAACCGATAACGTCTGCATCCTCAGCACTGTACTCTGAAGGATCGTTTCTCACATTAACGATCACTGTATCCTTAAGAGTATCTGCGATCACCCTTGCTGTGCGCATGCTGTTTCCGGTTCCGCTGAAGCAGTAGATGACTTTTTTCATTTTTCCCTCCTTTCAAGGGGTAACACTTGTAACCTCTTCGGAATTATTATAGAATCCGTATGCAGCCTGTATCAATGGAAAAAGCTAATGTGTCACACATATGGAGGTTTTGTTACCCATGAACACCACAAACGGACTTATCGCAGAACAGTCAAAGAAGACCATCGCCAATGCTCTGCTCAAGGTAATGGAGATATACGATTATAAAGAGATCACTATAACCCAGATCGCACAGGAAGCCCGGGTATCCAGAAAGACTTTCTACCGCCATTTCAGTGACAAGGACGAAGTCCTTAAGCACCTGTTCGGTTCTCTGTATCAGGAATGCCTGTTGACGATAACAGAAAAAGGAATACACCATTACTGGGATGTGGTACAGTGCTTCTTCGACTTCTGGGAAAAACATGCAGAAACACTTACCCTCATAAAGCAGAGTGATCTCCTTCCCCAGCTGTTCGATGAGTCATACGGAAGGTCGTTTGAAGTATTCAGATATGTAAAGACTGCAGAACTTCCACAAACCTATAAAGCCCAGCTACCCTATCTTCTCGCATACAGTATTGGCGGCATGAATTCCATGCTGATCAAATGGATAGAGAACGGGATGAGTGTACCGTCTTCTTCGATCATTTCATGCCTGCTGGAAGGATTCAGTTCGGAGATGCTGTAAAAAAGGATCGATCGCTGCATTGACCGCTTCCGGATTATCATCATTTGAATTATGGGCAGCGTCTTCTATCCAGGTTATGGGAACACCTATATCCTCCGACCACTGTCTGTTATAGCTCTTTACCTTTCCGGTCTTATCCTGTCCATCTATAGATCCAGCTTCATAAAAACATCAGCATAGCTGTTATCATTATACCTTTCGCAGTCAGCAAAGCCACACTTTTCATAGAGCTTTCTGGCATCTTTATACTGTGACATGGAATCAAGAACTATGGTCCGGAAGCCACACATTCGCGCCTCACTAATAACTGCTTCCATCAGATGTCTTCCCAGGCCCTGCCCTCTGAATCTCTTATCGAGGTACAGCGCCTTGAGCTCAGCTGTACTGTCATCGAGCTTCTTCAGGGCAGCCGTACCCACCACCTGATCGTCTGTTGTAAGACAGTAGAACACTTCGAAAGACTTTCCGATATCTTTATAGAAACCGTGTCTTCCCTCAGGTTCGAACTTCTTGCCCAGTTCGGCAAAACACGTATCCGTAAAATCGAATACGCCCTGCTTAAGGTCATCGCTGTATGGCACTAACACCGGCTTTTCAATAAGACTCATCAGATCACCTTAACGTTCCGCCATGAAATACACATTCATAGACTTTTAAGTCACCATGATAGATCTCTTCATATCCCTGAAACCAGCTGAAGTCACCTGTTACCTTACATCTGTAAGTATATTCTCCGGACTGGTAGAGTTCAGGGCCCCTGTAAGGCATCTTCCTGTCTGCTGCCCTCAGGGATTCTTTCAGGAAGTTTCCGCTGAAGCCGTCAGATAAGACCCTTCCCATATAGTTCATGGCATAGACGGCG
>CACXGG010000013.1 GCA_902767145.1 Oscillospiraceae bacterium
CCTGTTCTGACCAGCCGGGAAAGATAAGGGAGACTTCCCTGTCGCCTTCGGGTCTTTACCGCATCGATGAGGTGGACTGGAGTGGCGGAGCTACGGCAGGAGAGAGCTATCTTATGATCGAATATTCTGATGACGGTTTTGCCGAGGTGGGCGACTACGAACCCTCAAAGGCTATAAAGATAGAGGAGACCCTGAGCGCGTACCGTACTGATTACCACGTTTTCTGGGATGCGGATGATTCCTTTACCGTGACCTGGAGCGGACATGACAGGGCTGAATGGTTTGAGATCGCCAGAGTGGAGATCAAGTCCGGCGGGTATGAGATATCCTGCGGCAAGGTATCGGTGGATCTGGATGGGTCCTATTTCAGCGACTTTGTCATCGATGGGGATAATGTATATATGACCTGTTCCTTTTCTGTCGTCAGTACCTTTGACAGAGATGTAAGTTTTATCATGGAGGCTGCGGACATAGATGATGCCGGAGGGCTCCTTGAAAATGGTGATCTTAAGGCCCTGGATGATAATGGGCAGGCAGAAGTATTTGTCATCGGAGGAGGACAGACCGAAACTATCGAGGTGACCTTCACGGGAACTAAGGGACCTTCTGATACAAAGTACGACAGAAACCTTCCCAAGTGGATCTATATAGATTATTGCGGGTAAATGATATGGATAATACTATTCGGGATGAGATCTTTGGAGAGATCACCTTTGACGGGCTTTGCTGGATAAAGACAGAGCCTGTGCGTGTGACTGTTTCTGACAGGACCTTCGAGCTTAGGACGGAGATCGGATCAGTGGATCTGGTATACGACTGGAAGCGGATCGGAAAGCTGAATAAGGAAGTCGCGGATATGATCTTTGATCCCAGCCTGGGCGGGTTATCATATACTCTTTCCAGAATGGAAGAGCAGAAGGCTCTTTATTCAGAAGTCATACTGAATAGCGATGTTGGACATCTGATCTCCGGGACTGTCATCAGGTCTTTTTCCGGCTCTAATGAGACAGCTTCACTTCGTGAAGAAAAGCTGGGTTCACTTGAGCTTTCTGTTATACGTGTATATACCGGCAGGATCGAGATCGGGTTCAGTTCTGACCGGTATGAGAAGGGACTGGGATGCTTCGTGATAAAAAAAGACGGAGAGATATCCATAAGGCCTCTGGATCCTGAAATAGAGAAACTTAAGGATGAGCTTCGAAAGCTGGGATTTGAGATAAAGGAAGGGGAGCAGAGGTACTTTTATGCCTGCGACAGAGAGATCCCTTCCGCGGAAAAGGTCCGGGGAATGCTGGATCTTCTTACAGATAATGAGGAGATGCTCTTCTGGAATTATTATCACAGAGGAGGCGTGGAGCCCGGATCTTATATCTATGTCAGGTTCGCGGAGGGAAAGCCATATGTAAGGGAGGCAACCCACGGCTGCAGCGGAAGTGCTAAGACAGTGGATATGGATGTGCTGGCTGAGTTCATAATAAGGAACTGGGACAAGGACATGGACTGGGGAAAGTATGATCATCAGGTGGCCATCGGGCCTACTAACCCTGAATATCTGCTTGATGAGATCAGCCGCATAAAGATAGGGACATTTATCCCTGACTATTCTGCTACTCCGCGGTGAAACATATGATGATAGAACGTGACAGGAAAGTCCTGGAGCTCATAAGATCAGAGATAGCATGAGGTAAGTCATGAAATACATGAGGATACAGGGTCGTGAGGACTCGTATATCACCAAATATCCCAAAGGTGTCTTCGCCCTTTGCTGGAATCTCATAAGGGACGGGTTCCTGAGCGAGGAAGAAAAGGAACTGTTCATATCCATAGATGACTGGTTCAAGGAAAACCTTCCGGAGCCGAAGCCCTGCGTGGATCATGAGAAGGTCATCACTTTCTTTAAGTGTGATACTACTGAAGAGATGTATTCAAGACTTCAGCCCGCCATCGATCTTCTGGATAAATATGGAAAGCCTTACGATATCGTATATACTAACTTTATAGGTGAGATAGTCTGCGAAGATGACTGGCAGGTCGCTGTCAGGGTGGAAGACGGAAAGATGGTTTAAAGGAGGTTCAGGATGGATTACGATAAGTTAGCACAGCTTTGGACTGAGAGGGAAAAGGAATATGTCCATATGGACAGGGATGCTCTTCAGGCCAGGATAGATTCCTTTATCAGGGACCATAATACCGGAGCTCTCGCCACGGCATCGGAGGAGTTCGTCAGATGCACCCCCATCGAATATAACTTTGTAAACGGATATATCTATCTGTTCTCTGAAGGCGGCATGAAGTTCAAGGCCCTTAAGGACAACAAGAAGATAGGATTTTCCATCTTTGAACCCTTCGAAGGCTTCAATAAGGTCAAGGGACTTCAGATCACCGGACGTGCCGAGATGATAGAGCCCTTCTGTGATGAATATCTTCAGGTGATGGAATATAAGCATATCCCTCTGGAAGCCATGAAGAAGCTTCCCAACTTCTTAAACCTTATAAAGATCCTTCCGGATTCTTACGATCTTCTGGATTCTGATCTTACCAAGGATGGTTTTGGCAACAGACAGCACCTGGATATGGGCAGCTGAATAGGTTTCCGCACAATTTCCGCACAAAACGTCATTTTTTGCGGAAGAATGTGTGTTTTCACACAAAATGCCGCACAAAACTTAAGATCATGAGGAAAATGTGCGGAAAGGATCGATTGGATCAAAAAGGCCGGAGCTTTTGCCCCGGCCTTCTCTGTTATTTGATGGTTATGGTGTCTGTGAGCATAAGCTCTGAATCGTAGTAGTAGCTGAACTCATATGTTCCTGCCTGAAGGGGCGATCCGTCAGGGTTCTCGAAGGAGAACAGGTGGTAGGTGTCGAAGCTGTCACGGTCTGTATCATAATCATATGTGAGTGTTTCCATGGGTGTTCCGTTGTAGGACCATTCAACCTCATATGTTCCCTGGGCGAGTACTACGCCTCCGTGGAATCTGGTGTAGATACCGGTGCATCCTGCCTGATAGAAATCAGTAGGCTCCATCCAGCCTGCCTGGTCAGGATTGTCATAGTGAGTGATGTCTGCCAGACCGAAGCGGTGTGTAATGATGCCCAGCTCGGGAGCTGTAGCTTCATCAAAGTTGACTGTAGCTGTAGCCTCGCCGATGAGCTCGTCATTATAGAAGATGCTTACTACATAATCTCCGGGAATGACATATCCCTGATCGTTGGTGGGGAATGCCGACTGGCCATTCTCTGTGATGCCGGACTCAGGGAAGGTGCCGTCATAGACTGTCTCTCCGTCACGGGTGACTGTGCAGTTAAGAAGATAGAAGATAGGTGTTGAGTCAAATGTGCTCACCAGGTCCATCTCATATGTATTGGTGTAGATGGCAGTGTCTGTCAGTGCATCGACTTCCCAGTCACCATTATCAGCTCCCCACCAGGTGAGTGATGTGATGACCACAGGTTCGATCACCATCTCAGTCTCTTCGGAAGCAGTAGTCTCTTCCTCTTCCTCGACAGTTGATGGAGCTGTCGCGGTCTTTTCTGTCTCATCTGTTACTTCCTCCTCATCAGAGCAGCCTGAGAACATGAGTGCTGAGCCCATGATGCAGGAGACCAAAAGTACTGATAAGATCTTTCTTTTCATTTTTCTATCCCTCCAAAATATTATTGAACCCCGGGGAAAAACTTCATCCCCGGGGATCTGATATCGATTATAGGATCAAGGATAATTGATGTAAATATTTCCGGAACCAACTTAAACAATTCTTTAACCATCCTGTATAATTCTTAAATCCTTTTTGGCGTTGACTTAATTTCGGAGCTTTATCATGTAGCCATAGAACAAAAAACGCCCGGAGGTCATCAAATGGAAAAGTACATCGTATCAGGAGAATTCAGTTCATCATCTCTTGAGGTTCAGGGTTATTCACTTATAGAAGTAGGAAAAGGAAAAGCAAAGAGTGAGAATTTCAGGGAGATGTCAGAAGTCAGCTTTGATCCCGAGAAGCTCCTGGATGCACTTGAGAATAAAGGTAATGTATATGCATATAAGAAGAAGGGTATCGTTAAGGCCCTCTATATCGTGAGATGGAGCGGAAACAGATATTCCTGCAATGAATGCTTCTATGCTCCCGATATAGAAGATGAGCCCGTGAAGGATCTCATGGATGCCCAGATGGCATTCCTCATCAGCCACAATTCCCTTAATCTCTCCAAGGATGAAAGACCTGTCTTCAAGAATGCCGTAATGCCTGAGCTCAAGGTGAAAAAGGGCGGTTTTAACTGGGCCATGGGTGCCGCTTTTGCAGCTTTGTATGGAGTGATCTTTTCCCAGTCCCTGGGTAACATGACCGGATATCTTATCGGCATCCCCATGGGTATCTCCATGGGACTGTGCCTTCAGAACAAGACATATCACTATGATTTAACTGAGGCATGACCTGTTGTATAATAACCCCAGGTATATAACTTATATAGCAGGGGAATCAGATGTTATTTGAACTTGAAAGATTCGGCGGACGTACCGCCATAGAAGAAGAGGACAGGGCTGTCAGTTACAGTGAGCTCTGTTCTTTTTCGCGTGAGATAGCAGGTCATATCGGGGGCAGGACACTATGCTTTATCATGGCATCAAATACGTATCCTTCCATTGCCGGATATGTGGGATGCATAAACGGAAGTATCGTCCCGGCCATGGTGGACAGCGGACTTCATCATGATCTTAAGATCTCCATGCTGGATCTCTACAAGCCTTCCTTTATCTGGATGCCGGAGTCGGAGGAGACCTTCCCGGGATATGAGAACATCTGGTCGAAGGAGGGATATTTCCTTCTTAAAGCTGCTGATCCCGTTCCCTGTGATCTCTTTCCTGATCTGGCTCTTCTCATCACCACATCAGGTTCCACGGGAAGTCCCAAGCTGGTAAGACAGAGCTATAGAAATATCGAGTCGAATACACGCTCCATCATCGAGTATCTTGAGATAACCGAAAAGGAGAGGGCCATCACATCACTTCCCATGAATTATGTTTACGGCCTCTCTGTCATCAACACCCATCTCTATGCGGGAGCGGCGCTTGTGCTTACTGACCTTAACTGTTACTCCCCCAAGTTCTGGGATCTCTTTAATGAGAAGGAGGCTACTTCCTTTGCAGGTGTCCCTTTTATGTATGAGGTCATCAACAAGCTGAAGGTGTTTAAGAAGAAAGATCTGCCTACACTTAAGACCATGACCCAGGCGGGAGGAAAGATCACCCCTGAACTTCATAAGGTGTTTGCGGAATTTGCTTCTGAGACAGGCCGCCGCTTCGTAGTTATGTACGGAGCATCGGAGGCTACTGCCAGGATGGGATATCTCCCTCCCGAAAAGTCCCTGGAGAAGAACGGAAGCATGGGAATAGAGATCCCCGGAGGAAGGTTCGAGCTGGTGGATGACGGCGGAAATATCATCACTGACACTGATGTTCCGGGAGAGCTTGTCTACTACGGCGACAATGTTACTCTTGGATATGCGGAATGCAGGGAAGACCTTTCCAGGGGCGACGAGAACAGAGGACGCCTTGTAACCGGCGATGTGGCGAAAAGAGATGCTGACGGCTACTACTATGTGGTGGGCAGGAAAAAGAGATTTATCAAGGTAGTGGGAAAGAGAGTCAACCTGGATGAGGTGGAGAGAAATCTCAAGAACGCACTTCAGACATCTGATGTGGCATGTACCGGAAAGGATGACAGCCTTCTTGTCTATCTGGCAGACGCATCCATGGAGAAAGCTGCCACGGAATACGTATTTGAGAAGATAGGAATAAGCAGGGGACTTTATAAGACCATAGTCATTCCCGAGATCCCCAAGAATGCATCGGGAAAGATCCTGTACAGCGAACTTAAGACAGAGGTATAAAGATGATCGTCGGAAAGATGAATGATGCCCCCTACAAGGTGGGAGAGAATACAAAGGTAAAGGCCAGCGACATCGGAGCCGGTACCACCATCGACAGGGACTGTCTCGTCCTTAAGTCCAAGATCGGCAGCAATGTGGATATCGAAAAGAGAAATCTTATCCAGTCCTCGGTGATCGGTGATATGACATATACGGGAGAGGATACTTCCATCATGTGGGCTGAGGTGGGCAAGTACTGCTGCATCTCAAGGATGGTGGATATCGGAGGCAATGAGCATGACTATGAGGCTGCAGCCATGATGCCCGCCTACAGGATGGGGAACAAGCTGGGTGGCCAGCTGTCAAAGCATCCCGAAGAGGCCATGATCTCTGTGGGAAATGATGTCTGGATAGGACAGGGAGTCTCCATCGTCAGGAAGGAAGGGCTCCGCATCGGTAACGGAGCTGTCATCGGAAGCGGTGCCGTAGTGACGAAGTCGGTGCCCGATTATGCAATAGTTGCCGGGGTTCCTGCAAAAGTTATCAAATACAGGTTCCCTGATGATATAATCAAGAGGCTTCTGGATCTAAAATGGTGGGACTGGGATCCCCCAAAGATCCTTGAGCATAAGGATCTTCTGACAGGTAAGCTGGATGAAGAGACCTTAAAGGTACTTGAAGGGTAAAACAGGAGGGAACAGTTATGGATGAATTATTAAAGATCATGTCCGCAGTAAGACCTGATATCGATTTCGAGAATGAGACAAAGCTCATCGACGACGAGCTCCTTGATTCTTTTGATATCATCTCCATCGTCAGCGACGTAAATGATGAGTTCGATGTGGATATCAATGTGGACGATCTTCTGCCTGAGAACTTTAATTCCGCGGCAGCTCTTTATGAACTGATCACAAAGCTTCAGGAAAGCTGAGAGATCTGGTAATCCGGTGACAAATGGGGACGGTTCTCTACTGTCACGCAAATGCGTGACATAAAGAGAACCGTCCCCTCGTTGTCACCTTTCTTATACTTCCGAATAGCTTCCCAGGAAGGTGAAGGCAGCCGGGTCATTGTCCAGCTGGCATAGCAGGGTCACAAAGGGTTCTGAGTAGATCGAGGCATCCACATCCAGATAGAACATGAACTCGAAGTCCCTTCCGGAGATGGGCCTTGATTCGATCTTCGTAAGGTTAAGTCCCAGAGAGGAAAATCTTGCCAGGGTGTTGGAAAGGGATCCGGGAGTGTGGTCCAGGGCCAGCATGATGGAAGCCTTGTTAGCGCCGGGATAGATCTCCAGATCCTTGGAGATGCAGATGAACCTGGTGTAGTTATGATCGCTGTTCTGGATATCGTCCCTGATCACTTCAAGGCCATAGAGTGCAGAACAGTCCTGGGAGGAGATGGCAGCGATATCTGTCCTGTCGGAGTCTGCCACCGCCTGTGCGGCCATGGCAGTGTTTTCCACTACCGTGACCTTGATGTCCCTGTTATCCTTGAGGAACCTGGAGCACTGGCCCAGGGCCTGCTCGTGGGAGACGATCTCCTTTATATCCTTGAATTCTGTTCCGGGCTTGGCCAGGAGACGGTGGCTTATCTGAAGCTTAAGGGACCTGATGATGTGGAACCTGTGTGACTTCATAAGATCGTACACCTGGGTAACTGAACCGTAGGAGCTGTTCTCGATGGGGAGAAGGCCGTATTTGCAGAAACCGCTCTCAACCGCCTGGAATACTCCGTCGAAGGTCCTGAAGTACATGATGTCAGCACCGGGGAAGAGCTTGTCTGCCGCGATCTGTGAATATGCTCCCTCAACGCCCTGGCATGCCACAAGAGCGTTCTTGGGAAACTCTTTGGGAGTCTCCTTCAGGGCTTTGGCGATGATGTCTGCCAGCTCCGATCTCTTTGTAAGATTTGATGCGCTGTAGGAATGGGAAAGGTTAAACAGGGTCTGGAACATTACTCTCTCGCAGCTCTCGAGACTGGGGTCGCCGTCGTACTCTATGCCGTTTAGGATTTCCCTCTCGTATCTTCTTCCTGCAAGAGCTGCTTCGCTCCTTGTCATAACTGATTCAGATTCAGTGGTGAGCTTGAGCCTCTTTTCCACCAGTTCTGAGATCTCCCTGTCGATCCTTGCGATCTCGTTCTGTGTTTCCTGACTTACCATGTTTTTTCTCCTTTTCCGTTTCCATCAAAAAAGCTCCACAGCGGTCTCACTGTGAAGCTTATTGCGGTACTTGTTTATCTACTCACAATCTTTCAGGCAGTGAAACCGGACTTCGTTTTCGTAAAGAAAAACTCGAAGCCTGCAAAAAATCCAAAACCTGTAAAGACATTGTGTTTCATGGGGTTGATTATAAGACACGTTTTTTCGTTATGCAACAGGAAATCCAAAGCGGTGAAATATCAGCCATAATTACTATTGAATTTTCACCTGAAATTATACAAAATCTTATTAGACTTAGTGAAAAGGGAGAACAGGAATATGCATTATACATATCTGCCCAAGGGCGTTTGTTCCGTAAAGATAGACTTCGAGATCAACGATGATGTGATCTCTGACGTAGCTTTCACCGCCGGATGTAACGGTAACCTCAAGGCTATCTCCAAGCTGGTGGACGGAATGAAAGTAGATGACATCGAGAGGATCCTTCTGGGAAATACCTGCGGCATGAAGGGCACATCCTGTGCTGACCAGTTTGCAAAGGCAGTCCGTGAGGCCTCCGACAGCATGAAGGGCTGATCACATGGCTGATACCATCAAGTGTCCCAACTGTACCGCCAATCTGGTATTTGATGCTGATACCCAGAAGCTGGTCTGCGATTTCTGCGGAGCGTCTTTCCTTCCTGACGAACTGACATTTATCCCGGAGGAGACAAAGGACCACCCTGAGGAGATGAAGAAGCCTGAAGAGACATCTGAAGTCTCTTCAGAAAAAGCAGCCCCTTCGGAGGAGGAAGCTCCTGAGATCTCAACCGACGATTATTCCCAGTTTGTATGTAATGCCTGTGGTGCGGCAGTCATAACTGACAAGACCACCAGCGCATCCTTCTGCGCCTTCTGCGGATCTCCGGCACTTATCGGCCAGAGGCTTACAAATGAGTTCCGCCCCAAGTATATTATCCCTTTCGCCTATGGCAGGGAGAAGGCGATCCAGAAATTCTTTTCCTGGTGCAAAGGCGGAAGATATACTCCCATCAGCTTCGTATCTGACAAGAATATCGAGAAGCTCACAGGGCTTTATGTTCCCTTCTGGCTCTTTGATATAGACGGACATATGGACTTCAGCGGTACCGGTATCGATGTCAACGTGGTCAGTACCGGTTCTAAGACCGTCACCACCACCAAGTATTATGATGTGAAGAGAAAAGGGACACATCACTGGCAGAGGATCCCCCTGGATGCGGAGACAAAGATAGACGACAAGCTCATGGAGGCCATCGAGCCCTTTAATTACAAGGGCCTTCGAAACTATGACTTTAAATATATCCCGGGATTCTTCGCGGATACATATGACCTTAAGCCCAAAGATCTGGATCAGAGGATCAGGGACAGGGCAAAGGCATATATGAAGGAAGAGTTCAAGTTGAGTACCAAGAACTATGACAGGATGTCAGACGTTAAGGACAACAGTACGTACGGGGAGCCCAAGGCCGAACTTGCCCTCCTTCCCGTGTGGTTCCTGAGCTACAAGTATCTGGGCAAGAAATATCAGTTCGCCATGAACGGACAGTCCGGCGAAGTCGCAGGAACACCTCCCATCAGCATGGTCAAGAGATTCATATTATTCTCTGTCCTGCTGGCGGTACTGGCCGTGATCACCAAGATCATAGTCGGACTTATGCTGGGAGGTTATGTCGGATGAGTAAAAAAGCAAAGACAACAAAGATCGGGAACGGCAAGGAGATCAAAAAGAGCATCTGGGGAGATTTCTCATTCCTTTCAGTGGGAGCACTCCTTCTCATAATCCTTCTGTTCCTCACGTGTACCGGTATCTACTTCTACATGATCCAGATCCCCAAGAAGAAGGTGGTCCTGGATGACGATGCCAATATCTTCAGCAGACAGGAAGAAAAGGAGTTGGAGGAACTGGCCAATAAGTTAAAGAAGGACAAGGGCATCAACGTGGTCATCGTCACTACCCGCGACAAGGGCAGGGGATATGACAACAGCGATGAGGACTGTGCCAGGTTCGCAGCTGACTACTATGCAGACAAGGCCATAAGCGGCCAGTTCCAGGATAATTCCGGAATATGCATCCTGGTGGACCTGACCCTGGACTACAGCGGCGGAAGGTTCTTCTGGCTCTATACATACGGAACGGCCTACTATACCATCGATGACGATGAGGCATATGATATCTTCTACAAGTTCAAGAGCGAACTCAGCGACGAGCAGTATTACGATGCTATAGAGGGTATCCTGGGAAAGATCGGCAAATATGATTTCGACAGCGGAGCGGTCTCCCTCATGAACGGACTGATCATAATCGTCCCCGCAGGATTAGCACTTCTTATCGCAGTCTTTATCACAGCTCCCAAGAGGCTCGATAAGGCGCCTGTTTCCAGTAAGTACAGATCATCTTCCGATGATGTGAACAATGTGGATGAATTCCTGAGAAAGACTGTGGTGGTAACATCCAACAGCTCCTCCGGCGGCGGAGGAGGCGGTGGTGGCGGCGGAGGCGGCCACAGCGGCGGAGGCGGAGGACGCTTCTGATAACAGGCTTACCATGGAAAGAAACGAAAAGATCATGATAATGATAGCGACGCACAAAGAGTATCCGCTCCCGGAGAGCGGATGCTTTCTGCCTGTCTGGGCGGGATCTTCTGTGTCGTCCGCAGATCTTTCATACCAGAGGGATGATGAAGGGGAGAATATCTCCTCCTTAAATCCCGGATTCTGCGAACTGACAGTCCTTTACTGGGGATGGAAGAACCTCCCCGGGTGTGAGTTCATTGGTCTTGAACACTACAGAAGAAGGTTCGGGAAAAAGGGAGAGGATATCTCTTCTGAGGAGCTTGAAAAGGCTGCAGGCGAAGGCGTGGCTCTTTTCGTGCCCCAAAAGAGAAGATATCTCATAGAGTCCTTAAGGTCCCACTACTGTCATACCCACAGTGAGGAACATCTGAAGGTCATGGATCAGGTGGTGCTGACGAAGCACCCTGAGATGAAGGAGTCCTATGACAGGGCGCTTAAGAGGACTTACGGATATATGTTCAACATGATGATCGCCAGAAGGGATGTGCTGGATGAGTACTGCACCTGGCTCTTCGATCTCCTTTTCGAGATACGGGAGAAGACAGATGTGACAGGCCTTTCCTCCTACGATGCAAGACTTTACGGAAGACTGTCGGAGCTCCTTTTCAATGTGTGGGTCGAGCACAAGATCTCAAGCGGTGTACTCAAGGCATCAGAAGTCAGGGAGATCCCTTATTACAATACCGAGAAGACCAACTGGATGAGAAAAGGCGGGTCTTTTCTCAAGGCGAAGTTTCTTGGCAGGAAGTATTCGGGAAGTTTCTGATCCTTAGGGTAAAATCTACAGTTTAGAGCAGCTGAAACATCTATAAATTGGGTATCATGTGAATTTGTTTGATACTAATAATAAGGGTATAATATCCCCGTATGGAAAGCATAGGAAAGTCAATAAAGAGAACTGCCGGTAATCTCCGCAAGAATAAGTTCCTTTTCGAGGAGCTTGTAAAGAGGGATTTCGAGCAGAAGTACAAGAGGACCATCCTGGGAATGGGATGGAGTGTATTGGCTCCCCTTTTACAGCTCCTTGTCATGAAGATCGTGTTCACCGAATTCTTCGGAAAGAACACTCCCCACTTCACCATGTACCTTCTTTCAGGTAACGTGGTAATGAGCTATTACAAGGAAGCTACCAAGAACGGAATGACCAGCCTTGTGAGCAATTCATCCATCATCACCAAGATCAATGTGCCCAAGTATCTCTTCCTGTTCTCAAAGAATGTGTCGGCCCTGGTAAATATGGGCCTTACCATGATCGTATTCTTCTTTTTCTGCATTATCGATCACATCACTTTCCATGTTAATTTCGTAATGCTCCTCTATCCTATAATCTGTCTTCTGATCCTGAACCTGGGCGTGGGTATGATCCTTTCCGCCCTCTACGTATTCTTCAGGGACATCACATATCTCTACGATATCTTCCTTACGATCCTTACATATCTGTCGGCTATCTTCTATACCATCGACAGGTTCCCGGAAAAAGTCCAGAGGATGTTCCTCCTGAATCCGGTATATGTCATCATCAAGTACTTCCGTGTACTGGTAATAGACGGTCAGGTGCCGTCCCTGCAGTATCATATGCTCTGCATGGGATATGCGCTCTTCTTCTTTATCATCGGCTGTATCTTCTACAAGGCCTTTAATAAGAGATTCGTATACTACTTCTAACGGGGTCGGATATGTCAGTCATCGAATGTAACAACGTCAGCATAAAGTACATCACAGGCGATCTTAAGGCCATAGGTCTTAAGGAGTATGTGGTAAGAAAGCTCACGAACAATTATCACATCACTGAATTCTGGGCTGACAGGAATATCACATTCTCCATCGAAGAGGGAGACATGCTCGGTATCATCGTATCC
>CACXGG010000014.1 GCA_902767145.1 Oscillospiraceae bacterium
AATTACCATTACAATTTATTTGATGATTTCCTTATCTCAGGAATCCGTTGATTATCTGCTCTTCAGCCTCCTGCTCAGTAAGTCCCAGGCTCATGAGCTTATCGAGCTGCTCGCCTGCGATCTTGCCGATGGCGGCCTCATGCACCAGCATGGCATCGACTGAATGAGCTTCCAGGGCGGGAACCGCCAGGATCTTACCGCTGTCCATGATGATGGAGTCGCACTCGGTATGGCCGGAGCATGCGGCATTACCCCTGACGCACAGGTCCAGCTTCTGGTATGAGGTGTCCCTGGCTACGGATCTGGATACGACATCAGCTGATGAGCCGTCGCCGTTAAGGTCTATGTCATATGTACTCAGGGCATACTGCTCCCCGTGGGTCATGAGCCTCTCATGTACCACCATCTTGGCGCCGGCCTTAAGGTCAGCCGTGGTCTTCCTGTCAGTAGAGTCAACGCCCTTGATCTGTACCATCTCCATCTCCATATAGCTGTCTTCCTCCATATGGACCTCGGTGACGGGATTGAGAAGGCGCTTTCCTTCACCTGTTCCGGAGCCGTAGTGCTTCTCAACATACTTTACTCTGGCGCCCTTGCCGATGAAGAACCTGTGGACTCCGTCATGCTGGGAATCCTGGTTTCCGCAGTTGTCGATACCGCAGCCGGCTACGATGACCACATCGGCATCCTCACCTACATAGAAATCGTTATAGACCGTCTCCTTCAGGCCGCTGGCACTGATGACCACGGGAATATGGACGCTCTCCTTCTTCGTACCGGGCTTGATCCTGATGTCGATACCGCTCTTATCCTCCTTGGATACGATATCGATATTGGCAGTTGTATTCCTGCCGGCAAGCTCGCTGTTGGCCCTGAAGTTATAAGCTCCAACGGGCACTTCGTGAAGATCTGCGATCTCCTCTATGAGTCTTTTCTGTATATCATCTAATCCTTTCATATTCTCCACCCCCTTAATCAAGCATCACACAGGAGCTGACAGCTGCGTCAGTTCCGAGGATATCAGGCAGCACTTCATCAACGCTGCCCTTCTTTGAGATCTTTCCTTCTGCGAGGACGACTATCTCATCAGCGATCCTAAGGATCCTCTCCTGATGGGAGATGATGACCACAGATCTGCTGTTGCTCTCCTCCCTCATCTTCTCAAAGATCCTGGTAAGGTTCTGGAAACTCCAGATATCGATACCTGCCTCAGGCTCATCGAACAGGGCAAGCTTAGGCTCCCTGGCGAGGATAGTGGCGATCTCGATCCTCTTGAGTTCACCGCCTGAAAGGGATGCATTCACCTCGCGGTTGATGTAATCCCTGGCACAGAGACCAACCTCGGCAAGGTATGCGCAGGCTTCATTGAACTGGATATCCTTACCGGATGCCAGCTTGAGAAGGTCGATGACCCTCAGGCCCTTGAACCTGACAGGCTGCTGAAAGGCATAGCCGATGCCCAGCTTAGCCCTCTCGGTTATGGACATATCAGTGATGTCCGTACCGTTGTAGATGATCTTTCCTGATGTAGGCTTCTTAAGGCCTGCAACGAGCTTGGCAAGAGTCGATTTTCCTCCGCCGTTAGGTCCTGTGATAACAGTAAACCTGTTGTCTTCAATGGTGAGATCCAGATCCTTGATGATCTCAAGGGACGATCCGTTCTCTTCCACTTCAAAGCTTAAACCTTTAAGTTCCAGCATATATAAAGTCTCCTTTCGGAATGTATGTCATGAGCTCTCATTATACCTTAACTTACTATGTTTTATAAGTTTTGACTTTGGTATTTTTGGTATATAATAATTGCGGAATATGCAGAATTAAGGGAGAAGATCATGTCTCATACGTCAAAGGAAGATACCAAGATACACATCCTGTATCTCGTCAAGAACGCACCCGGCGTAAGCTACCAGATGCTCCTGGACAAGTGCATGGAGTCGCTCTATATCGATTTTTTCACCTTCTCACAGGTCTATGACGAGCTCATCGCAGGAAACCTCATGGACAAGGAGACCGAGGATACCGGCACCGGCGAGGTGGTGGGCATCAACGAGACCCTGAAGATAACCAAGGGCGGTGAAGCCATCCTGGAGGATGTGGAGGAGACCCTGAACCTCAAGGTCCTGGGCTATCTCAAGAAGGCTGCCGGGGAGCTCAAGTCCGCCGTGGAGGACATGAACTCCGTAAAGGCTTTTGCAGTTCCCTCCCCGGATGAGGACGGTACATATACCGTTACCCTTTCATCCACCAAGGGCGGCAGGGATTTCCATACATCCTTCAAGGTATCAGGCCGTGAGATGGCTGAAGTGGTATGCCGGAACTGGAGAAATAACTCCGCCAAGGCATGCAGTACTTTCATGGATGAACTCCTGAAGATGTAACCCTCTTATATTTATATAATAAATAATTTTTGAAGTGACAGTGGGCTCTTTTCGCCTTATAATGTAATTTGTGATTTTTATAGATCAGGCAAAGGAGAGAATTATTATGAAGAAGACTTTTACAAAAGTCCTGTCACTCGTTCTCGTAGCATGCATGGGTTTCGCTTTTGCAGCATGCTCCGGTTCTGACAAGGACGACGCTGCCGCTTCCGGTTCAGCTTCTTTCTCAACAGTCGAAGAGGGCAAGCTCATCATGGCTACCAACGCTTTCTTCCCTCCCTACGAGTACTATGACGGTGATACTATCACAGGTATCGACGTAGAGATCGCAGATGCTGTTGCAGAAAAGCTCGGTCTTGAGCTCGTTATCGTTGACATCGAGTTCGATTCCATCATCGCAGGCGTTCAGACAAACAAGTATGACATCGGATGTGCAGGTATGACAGTTACAGAGGAGAGACTTCAGTCTGTTAACTTCACAACACCTTATGCTACAGGTATCCAGTCCATCATCGTAGCAGAGGGTTCACCCATCACTGATGTCGATGCTCTCATCAACGGCGACTATGTAGTAGGTGTTCAGCAGGGAACAACAGGTGACATCTACATGACTGACGACGTTGGAGAAGACAGGATCGAGCGTTTCAACAAGGGTGCTGACGCAGTCCTCGCTCTTACAAACGGACAGATCGACGCAGTCTGCATCGACAACCAGCCCGCTCAGGCTTTCGTTGCTGCTAACGACGGACTTACCATCCTCGAGACTCCTTACACAGAAGAGGATTACGCTATGTGCCTCAACAAGGAAAACGAAGAGCTCCTCAACGCTATCAACGATGCACTTGCTGAGCTTACAGAAGACGGAACCATCGACGCTATCATCGAGAAGTACATCCCTTCTGAAGGCTGATAACAATTAAAGAATTAGCTGTCAAAGGCGGAAATAGTTTTCTTATTTCCGCCTTTTTCAATCTTTCAATACGGAGATCAAAAATGTATCTTTATCTTTCGATAGAAGACTGGCTCAGAAGCTTAAAAGACCAGTTCTATCTAAACTTCATAGACGATGACCGCTATATGTACATCGTCAAGGGACTTGGAGTAACTCTGGAAGTAACTTTCTTCGCAGTGCTCCTTGGTATAGCCCTGGGCATCCTGGTAGCCATCATCAGGTCGACTTATGACAAGATCGGCAAGGAGGCACTGGATGACTGGAAAAACTACAGCCGTGGCAACAAAAGCCTGCGGAATATCTGGAAAGGTTTTCTCACCTGGTCCCTCTGGTTCTGGGATCAGATCTGCAGGCTCTATCTTACGGTCATAAGAGGAACCCCTGTAGTCATCCAGCTGATGATCGCATATTTCATCATCTTTGCATCGTCAAACAATAAGGTATTGATCGCCATCCTGGCCTTTGGTATCAACTCCGGAGCTTATGTAGCCGAGATCGTAAGATCAGGTATCATGAGTATCGACAACGGACAGTTCGAGGCCGGCCGTTCTCTTGGATTTAACTATATCCAGACAATGGCTTACATCATCATCCCCCAGGCATTTAAGAATATCCTTCCTGCACTGGCCAACGAATTCATCGTCCTCATCAAGGAGACATCCGTCTCAGGTTACGTAGGACTTCAGGACATGACAAAGGGCGGAGACATCATAAGGAGCCGCACATATTCGGCATTCATGCCCCTTATCGCTGTTGCTGCTATCTATCTCATCATCGTCATGTTCTTCAGTAAACTTGTAACGATGCTTGAAAGGAGGCTGAGAAACAGTGAACGATAATGTACTGATCAGGGTAAATGATCTTAAAAAGCACTATAACAACGGAGCGATCAAAGCGCTGGACGGCATCTCTACCACCATCAGCAAGGGTGAGGTAGTAGTAGTCATCGGTCCTTCAGGTTCCGGTAAGTCCACTTTCCTCCGTTCACTAAATCTTCTCGAAAAGCCCACAGGCGGCACCATCGAGTTTGAGGGACAGGATATCACATCAAGCAAGACGGACATCAATAAGCTCCGCATGAAGATGGGTATGGTGTTCCAGCACTTTAATCTCTTCCCTCATCTCTCCATATTGGAAAACATGACCATAGCCCCCAGAAAACTCCTTAAGATGAGCAAGGCAGATGCAGAGGCTGAAGCTAAGAGACTTCTGGACAAGGTAGCACTGGGAGACCGTGCAAACGCCTATCCCAGCCAGCTGTCAGGCGGACAGAAGCAGAGGATCGCCATCGTAAGAGCCCTCTGTATGAAGCCTGACGTGCTCCTTTTCGACGAGCCCACATCAGCTCTGGACCCTGAGATGGTCGGCGAAGTTCTGGACGTTATGAAGGATCTGGCAAGGGACGGCATGACCATGGTAGTAGTAACCCACGAGATGGGATTTGCAAAAGAAGTCGGAACAAGGGTCATCTTTATGGATGGCGGCCAGATCATCGAGGAGGGAACTCCGGATGAGATATTCGATAATCCGTCCAACGAGAGGCTCAGGACATTCCTGGCAAAAGTCCTCTGATCACAGGAACAAAAAAATAAGCAAAATAAAAATGCTCCGATCCCCAATTCGGAGCATTTAGTTTTACAAACTCATTTAACAAGAAGAACTTATCCAGTTGTCTTTCTTTTTCAACTTAAGTATACATAAATGTTACGGAGTAAATATGAATATTTGTTAATAAATTGTTAATTGATATTATCACTCCACATAGTCGAATTCCAGGTCGCCGATACGCACTGTATCGCCTTCCTTTATGCCCGCTTCCTTAAGGGCTTCGATGACTCCCGCGTTGATCATGGAACGCTGGAAATAGGACATGGAATTCGGGTCATCGAAGTTGGTGGATTCCATGGTGACCTTAGCCCATGTACCGGTGATCTCGAAGGCACCGTCATCAGATCTTTCGATCCTGAACTGCTCCTCCTTCTCGAACCTGTAGATCTTCTCCTCAGACTCCAGTTCATCGTGGAGCACTGCAGGGGGAAGCTTACTTACGAGCTCAGTCACCTTATCGGTGAGTTCCTTGATACCGATCCTGGCTGCGGCACTGATGACGAACACGTCCTCAAATCCCTGAGCCTTCACCTCTTCAACGAACATCTCCACCTCTTCATCAGTAGCGTCGTCGCACTTGTTGGCAACTACGACCTGGGGCCTTTCAGCCAGCTTGCTGTTGAACTGCAGGAGCTCGTCATTGATGGAATTAAAGTCATCGATGGGGTCCCTGCCGTCCTTGGAAGAGACGTCCACCACGTGGATAAGGAGCCTGGTCCTCTCGATATGTCTCAGGAAGTCATGGCCGAGGCCTGCCCCCTCGTGGGCGTTTTCGATGATACCCGGGATATCAGCGATAACAAATGATGTATCGAAGTCCTGTACCACGCCGAGAACGGGCTCGAGGGTGGTGAAGGGATAATCTGCGATCTTGGGCTTGGCCTTTGTCATAACGGACAGCAGAGTGGATTTACCGGCATTGGGATAACCTACAAGGCCCACGTCTGCAATGAGCTTGAGCTCGATAAAAAGTTCCTTCTCCTCACCGGGATAACCTGCCCTGGCAAACTGGGGAGCCTGTCTTACGGCATTGGCATAATGCATATTTCCAAGTCCGCCCTTACCGCCTCTTGCGATAATGACTTCCTGCTTATCCTCGGTAAAATCCGCCAGGATCTTTCCGGTCTCGGCATCCTTTATGAGCGTACCTACAGGAACGGCGATCCTTAAGTCCTCGCCGCCCTTGCCGTACATCTTGCGGTTCATGCCCTTGGCACCGTCCTGGGCCACGAACTTATGCTTGAACCTGAAGCTCTGAAGGGTACTTATCTTGGCCACGGCAACGAAAACAACGTCACCGCCCTTGCCTCCGTCACCGCCGTCAGGTCCGCCGTTAGTGACGAACTTCTCGGTGTGGAAAGAGACGCAGCCAGGGCCGCCGTCACCTGCCTTAACATAGATCTTTGCGTGATCGATAAACATAACTTCAATTCTTTCCCTGAAATAAAAAACGAGGCTGCCTCATATTATAAGACAGCCTCGTGATCATCTTTTACCTGAAACAGGATCACTCAACGGGATAAACGCTGACCTGCTTCTTGTCCCTGCCCAGACGCTCGTACTTAACTCTACCGTCGATCTTGGTAAAGAGTGTATCGTCAGATCCGATTCCTACGTTCTTACCGGGATGGATCTTTGTGCCGCGCTGTCTTACAAGGATGTTACCTGCGATAACAAGCTGTCCGTCGCCCTTCTTAGCTCCAAGTCTCTTGGATTCTGAGTCACGTCCGTTCTTGGTCGAACCCATACCTTTCTTATGAGCGAAGAGCTGTAAATTCATCTTAAGCATAGCTTACACCTCCATGTGTCTCAATTGTCTTCAATAATGTTGATGTACTGTTCACCGTCACCATTGACTGATGATGCAAGGGTAATAAAACCTGTGCGTATAGTCTCGGCAATAACCTGAGCCCTGTCGCCCTTGGCTTCATCGGCAAAGACCCACTGGGGGATCGTCACCTCGGCGCTCACATCGTCGCCTTCCACTATATTGGAAGAATCATCCGTACTGAGTCCGCATATGGTCTCAAGGGAGTTGGCAAGCGTATATATCAAAGTAGATGCGCCTGCACAGACTATATCTGATCCTTCCTCACTGTATCCCGCATGTCCGTTCATAAAGACACCGGTGATACGGCGGCTGTCATCTCTGACAAACTTAACAGTGATCATACATCAAGGTTCAACCGTCCGATCAAGCGATAGCTGTGATACGAACGCGTGTGTAAGGCTGTCTGTGGCCCTGCTTCCTGCGGTAGCCCTTCTTAGCCTTGTACTTCAATACAACGATCTTCTTGTTCTTGCCCTGCTTAACGATCTCTCCTGTAACGGAAGCCTTAAGATCAGCGCCTGCCTTGATACCGTTGTCATCAGCAACTGCAAGTACATCGTCGAATGTGACTGTCTCACCTGCCTCGCCTTCGAGCTTCTCAACGAAGATCTCGTCGCCGACAGCAACTTTGTACTGCTTTCCGCCTGTCTTGATTACTGCGTACATACTGTGTCCTCCTGTTCTTCCAGTCTCGCTGCTTAACTCGAGGCAGTGGCTAAAAAAGCACACATTTAAGAGCCCGGCGCATGCGGTCACCCGCATATACTACCATCCAAGGTCTTTACTGTCAATCAGAAAATCAGAGCATCGCGAAAACAACTACCGTATATATTACGGCGTGTACGATGCCCGGGATCAGGGAATGATCCGTATGCCTCCTGAGAGGGATCAGGGATACGAAGGGGACCAGTGTGGAAACAAGTCCTGCAAGACCCGCATAGAATATATCCGTAAGCCTGAATACAAAGCCGAAGAGCATTGCAAATACAGAGGGGATCAGCATCAGAAGGAAGATCACCCTGTTGCCGAAATAGGAGCTTCCTCCCTGTCCCATATATCTGGACTTCCTGTCGGCATAAAGAAGGGCCGCGGAGCAGATAAGATCCAGCACAAAGATACAGGGTGCAAGGATCACTGCCGGGATATCCACGACCAGCTGAAGGTCCGTAAAGAGATAGAAGACGAAGAATACCAGAAGGGCAACTGACAGAGAGATGAACAGTGGCCTTGCGGGCTTCGTCTGCTTCTTTATATATCTAACCTTGTTATCCAGGATGAAGCCTCCCTTATTGAAGGTCATGATCACCAGGAATATAAGGGGTATCAGGCAGAGGGCACAGGATGCATAAGTCCTGAACTTCTCCACGAAGGTGGTGGCGATGGTGCCGATGGCAAGGGCCAGGGATATACCTCCGATAAGAGCTGCCGACATCTTCTCACCCTTGTGGATAGTCTCCTGCTTCATATCTGACATGATAAGGGGCAGAGCCGCCAGATAAAGGCACATTCCCACCAGGCATGTAAAGAAGGACATGACTGCCCAGACGTACCAGGCGTTGATCCTGCCAAATCCTGCATCGCGGATGGTGAGATCCTGGTATGTGGAGGACAGATAACCTGCCAGCTCGTTCTGGAATATGGGAGAGAAGAGATACTTATCCGCATCCTTGATCTTTGCAAAGGAAAGGGAAAGATATCTTGTCTGTATATTATTTATATATACCTTTGAAGAGAAGGATCCGCCTCTGGTTATGGGGGTTCCATATACTGTATCATCACCCGAGATCCTCTCATAGATGACCCTGGCGCTTCCCATCTCACCTACTGTGGATGCATCGTCCTTGCCTGAGAAGATGGCGATCTCCTGATAAGGCACCGTTCCGCTCATGCCCTCCATAAGCTCGGGGGCAGGCATCTCGGGGCAGACCAGGACAAAACCCTTTACCTCAGGCTGGTCCTTATAGGCATCAACATAGTTGAAGGAATATCCTCCCACACCCATGATGATGTAATTTCTGTCTTCATCGAAAACATATCCCTCGTCTGCTGTCTCCACGTCAAAACCGATGGCGTGCATGGAGTTTTCGAGAGATACGGAGGGGAAGTTCTTATCGTCGCCGTATACAAGGAGCACGGGATTTCTGGAGTTGGCGCTCCTGCCGGGTACAAGGCACAGGATGAACATAACAAGGAGGGAAAGCAGCACCGCCGCTATTCCGATAAGGGTCATTATCCCGGGAGTCCTGTTGTTATTCTGTGGCTGTCCGTTCTTTTTCATCTTCCCTCGCGGACCATGAGCTCGTCACCCAGGTGTCTTATATCTTCAGGGCCCAGGATAAGGATGATATCCCCGGGCTCGATAAGTTCGTCTATCCTGTCCTTCAGGTCTTCCTTATCCTCAAAGAACTCGGCATCGCCGCCCCTTCTGTTGATCTCGTCGGCGATATCCCTGCTTGATATCTCTCCCGTATTGATCTCACGGTCGGAGAAGATCTCCGAAAAGAGCACCTTCCTGCAGGGCAGAAGGCTCGTTACATAGTCCTCGAAAAGGAGCTTTGTCCTGTTAAATGTCAGGGGCTGGAAGACCACAAGGATATTGTTATGGGGCATGTGGCTTGCAGCGTCGATGGTGACCCTTGCAGCCGTGGGATGGTGTGCATAGTCAACGACTACATCACATCCCCTGTACTTGCCCTTTACGGTATATCTTCCATCAGCTCCTCCGAACTCGTTCAAAGCCTTTATGATGGATGCTGCGTCCGCACCGTTAAGATATGCGCAGGCTGCTGCGAT
>CACXGG010000015.1 GCA_902767145.1 Oscillospiraceae bacterium
CCGTCTTTCCAGATCGCCTCTTCTCCGGCAAACTCTTCTCCTCCTACATACGTATCGTGGTACATATACCTGCCATTTTCATATCTGAAATCATGGGATGCGGGTCTGGTAGCATCGACTTCGTTCATGAAGGCTGCGTATGTATTTACATTTGCCTCCAGCCTGAATGATATCAGTTCGTCAAGATCTGTCTTTGTCTGTAGGCTGATATTGACTGCACAGTCCTGATCTTTTACAAGGTAGTCAACACTTACACTCATAAGATCGCTTATCTGGATGAGATTCGAGATATCCGGATAGATCTGTCCTGACTCCCATTTTGCAACTGCCTGCCTTGAGACACCGAGCTTTGCCGCAAGTGCTTCCTGGGTATATCCCTTATTCTTTCTGAGTATCTGCAGTTTTTCCGAAAAGATCATTTTCCTCACCTCCACAGTCAGTGTACAGAACCGTGGTAAACGTCTCAATGTATCATCAGTTGCTATTTTGCTACTTCTATTATACAAGCTCTTTGTGTCAGACAAAATAACACGGCTAATTATGCCTTTTTCTGCATAATCAACCTCGGGTTGACAGATTGCAAGCCGCCGGTTGGTAGACCGTTGACAGGGCCCGGAGCTATCGTTGAACCATAAAGCGAAAGGACACAGCTCAAATGAAAAAGAAACTTATCTCAATACTTACATGTATCGTTCTTATCCCCATCATCCTGCTTACTGTTCTGTGTATCTACCATCAGATCAGGCTCAATAAAGAAGCCGGCATCATCACCCATATGGCAGGACAGTATGTAGAGGTGGATGGGCATAATATGAATGTCTACACAGAAGGAGAAGGTGACGAGACACTTGTCTTTCTTGCCGGCTTCGGAACACCGTCTCCCATCCTGGACTTCAAGCCGTTATACTCCCGCCTGTCTGACGACTACAGGATCGTGGTCATAGAGAAGTTCGGCTATGGATACTCAGATGAATATGAAGGGGACCGCTCTGTCGATACCCTGGTGGACCAGGACCGTCAGGCGCTTGAGGAGCTTTCCATCGAAGGTCCGTTTATCCTGGTTCCCCATTCTGCAGGCGGTATCGAAGCGATCTGGTGGGCAGAGCATTATCCGGACGAAGTCAAAGCTATAGTCGGGCTCGACAGCAACGTCCCGTCACAATATGCGAACTACAGGACACCCCAGGACCTGAATACAGTTGAACCTCAGGATATAGATGAGTGCATATCTTCAATGGCGGTAAATGACTTCTTCATGTATAAGATCGGACTGTTCCGTCTCATGATGCCGCCGTCAAGTATGCCTGCACTTGTCAGCGAAGACCTGAGCGCGGACGAGCGTGAGCAGTACAGTGCTTTGGGATACACAATGTACTGCAGAGGATCAGGTTCTACCTTCATGAGGGAATCCATAATGACAGATCATTCTCTGGAGTGTCTTCAGGAGTATGTGAATACCCCTGTCCCGGACATCCCTACACTGTTCATAGTCAGTGACGGAAGTGCCATGGAACAGCTGATGGAACCGGAAACCTGGAGAAAGATCCACGAGGATTATATTGATGAGATCACAAATGGTGTTATCATTAACCTTGAATGCGGTCACTATGTACATGTGGAAAAGCCGGATGAGGTTGCTTCTGCAATAGTAGATTTCGTCGATTCACTTTAAGGGGGCTCTAATGATCCTATCAGAAAAGATAACTGAACTTCGTAAGAGAAACGGATTATCCCAGGAGCAGTTTGGCGACAGGATGGGAGTCAGCCGTCAGGCCGTCTCAAAATGGGAGATGGCCCAGACTACCCCTGATATCAACAAGCTTATGGCTATGTCGGAACTCTTCGGAGTCCCCGTAGATTTCCTGCTGAAGGACGAATACGATCTTTCCTTCATCGATAACAAAAGATCTGAACCCGTAGCTGCGAAGAAAGAAGATAAGACCATCTCTCTTGAGGAAGTCCGGAAATACTGGAAAGCTAAGAAAACATCTGCCCTTAAGATCATCCTGGCAATCTGTCTGTTCTTCATCTCCCCTGTACCGGGAATGCTCCTGACCATAAACGACGACTATACTCTGGGACTTGTTGGAACGATAGTACAGATATTATTCCTTATTGCCGTGGCAGTATTGATCGTCCTGGCCGTATGGTCCATGTCCGCTTTCAAGTATTTCAGGAATGGAGATACCGAACTGGCATATGGTGTCAGGGGCGTTGCAGAGGAATACAAAAAGAACTACGAACATACACATCTTCTGGGAGTCCTGATCGGCATCGGTCTGATCCTGGTGTCCATCATCCCGATGATGGTGTGCATGCTCTTTACGGAAAACAGGATGGCAATGGTATTAAGCGGCATTCTGATGATGATACTGTTAGCATCCGGAATATCCCTGCTGACTTATGTTTCCCTCATAAACAGCGGATTTAATAGGATACTGAAGATCAAATAAGACCTCATCCCTGACCTGACAGGTTTCTCAAGCCTTCACGCCCTATCTCTATGGCACTTTCAAGGCTGTCAGTCACATGTTTATAGTCACGGATATCACTATAGGTGAAC
>CACXGG010000016.1 GCA_902767145.1 Oscillospiraceae bacterium
CAGTCCTTGGACTCCTCGGGCTTACATACGACGATCATCTCCTGCTTTTCGAACTGATGGATCCTGTATACGCCTCTCTCCTCGATGCCGTGGGCGCCTACTTCCTTTCTGAAGCAGGGGGAGTAGGAGGTGAGTGTCAGGGGAAGCTGGTCCTCGTCTGTGATGGTGTCGATGAACTTACCGATCATGGAATGCTCGGATGTTCCGATGAGATAGAGGTCCTCGCCCTCGATCTTGTACATCATGTTCTCCATCTCGGCAAAGCTCATTACGCCGTTGACGACAGATGACCTGATCATGAAGGGAGGGATGTAATAAGTAAATCCCCTGTCGATCATGAAATCCCTGGCATAGGAGAGGATAGCGGAGTGAAGCCTTGCGATATCACCTCTGAGGTAATAGAAGCCGTTTCCGCTGGTGTCTCTTGCGGGATCCAGCTCGATGCCGTTAAGGTTTTCCATTATATCTACATGGTAGGGTATCTCAAATGAGGGAACTGCGGGCTCGCCGAACCTCTCCATCTCCACGTTCTCGGAATCGTCCTTTCCGATGGGAACGGAAGGATCGATGAAGTTGGGGATGACCCTCATGATCTTATCTATCTTCTCGGCAAGTTCTGTTTCCTTTGCGGAAAGGGACTCCAGCTCAGCTGCCATGGAAGTAACTTCCTTCTTGACCTCTTCAGCCTCTTCCTTCTTTCCCTGGGCCATAAGTCCGCCGATCTGCTTGGAGATCTTGTTCCTCTGGGACCTTAAGTACTCAGCCCTGGTCTTGCTCTCACGGTATTCCTTGTCCAGTGCGACAACTTCGTCGACTAAGGGAAGCTTGTCGTCCTGGAATTTCTTCTTAATGTTCTCCTTTACAGCTTCGGGATCTGCACGGAGTATCTTGATGTCGATCATTTGTTTATACCCTCCAACCGTTTTTACAACTTTTGTATTTTATCACTTATCAGCCGTTATTTCCCCCATAATTTCCATCGGGGTATTCGCAGGCGGCATTCCACAGGATGAACTCGCTCTGTCCTGCATCCTGGAGCGCCCTGATCTGGTCATTTATGGCAGTGTAGTCATATGTCATATATCTGCCCTCTCCCAGGTAGGAGGCAGTGAAGGCCTGAAGGTATGGTCTTACCTCCGCATAGCCTTCGGCATTGTGGTACTGGCTTCCTGTTATAAGGGCTCCGAACATGATGTCGTAGGGATTCTTGTCCGGGTATTCGTAGGTCACGCCGTTCATAACGGTTCCCAGGGCGTAGTGGGAAGGATAGATCATGGGACACAGGGAATCGACTCCCGTAAGGCCCACAGTCTCCCAGTCCTGGCCCAGGATGTCACCGTCCAGGGAACTTGTCACGGCGATACCGAAGATATCAGCCGATACAGGAACGCCCAGTGTATCCTGTATCCTGACCCTGGCGGTCTGAAGGAACCTGTTGATGGCGTCGCATCTTTCAGGGACTTCTCCGGAAAGACCGTAGTAAGGTTCAGTCCCCTCATCGGAGGATCCGGTGGGGAATCTTACATAGTCGAACTGTATCTCGTCAACGCCCATGCCTATGGCTTCGATAGCCAGGTCGATGAGATAGTCCCAGTTCCTGGAATCGTAGGGGCTGACGAACGCCTCGTTACCTTCGTTAGGGAAGTGGAGAGGCTCTCCGGTGCTGTCACAGATGGCCCTGTCGGGATATGCATTGGCCAGGCTTACGTCCTTGAAGCAGACTATCCTTCCGATGACCCATACGTCATTATCGTGGCAGTAGTTACATACTTCAGTGAGATCATAGTGGTTCCATACATATCCCACTGAGTTGGCAAGTTCATTGGATGAATTGAAGTAGACGCCGTCTGCCTCCTTAAGGTCGATGACCACGGCATTGAGCTCGGAGTTCTTTGTGAGCTCCACGTTCTGTTCCAGGTTCATGGCGGCGTTGAGATACATTCCCCTTACTTCGAATCTTTCGTAGGGAACGGGGTTCTCCGCTTCCTCCAGTTCTCCCCAGTACTCGTCGGCTACCGCATTTTCGGGCAGATACTCGGTGATGGTATAGGGGACTGTGGGAGTAGGTGTGGATATGGATCCGATGGTGGCGACTGCAGCGGATCCCTGTCCCTGTGAATTTCCATCATCTGACAGGGGCACGCCTTTTGACTTGAGCCCCAGAAGGCTTCCCACCAGGACGAAACCCAGGACGACAGCTGTTCCCGCAAGTACGATAAAGGCCATCCTCAGGTTCTTCATGGAACTCTCGGATGTCCTCTGTTTGCGGTTATAGTCCCGAAGGTCGTACTGTCTGTCGTCGTTTATCATATGAGCATTATAATGGCATATATTTGAAAACAAAAGATAAATTTTTACTTCTAATATATATATAAACAACCCAGCCTATGATAAAATCCAAGCATAATAACTGTATAAACAGAGGAATAAAAGAATTATATGGTAGTTCGAAATTGTGCAGGCGGTATTGTTTTTAAGGATGATCAGGTCCTTATGCTCATGAACGACAAGAGGGAATGGGCTTTCCCCAAGGGTGTCGTAAGAGCAGGTGAGGATATCCTTGAGGTTGCCGTTGCCAGGATCAAGATCGAGACCGGACTTACTGCCAAGATCCTTTCCCCCTGCGGAAAGACCCACTACGAATTCTATTCTGTGAGCAGGAGAAAGCCTGTCCACAACAATATATCCTGGTTCGTTATGAGCACCACAGATGACGAGATCGACGTGGATTATTCAGAAGGCTTTATCGATGCCAGGTTCTTCCCCATCGAAGAGGCTCTTGAGACTATTACCTACAGTCAGGACAAGGCTCTTCTCATGATGGCTTTCCAGCGTTATAAGGAGATCGGCTGATCTTGGAACGCGGACCCTTTATCACCCTTAAGGATTACGGACGCTCGTCTGTGGAAGTCAAGCAGTCTGAGTTTATCGGTCAGGCCAAGAGGATAAGGAGTCCCGAGGAGGCTGAGGAATTCGTAAACAGTATCCGGAAGGAATATCCTGATGCAAGGCACAGCTGTTATGCATGGATCCTGGAGGAAGGGGTCCGTATGCAGAAGTACAGCGACGACGGGGAACCCTCGGGAACTGCGGGGATGCCCATACTTTCCGTACTGACAAAGAATAACATCACCGATGCGGTCATAGTGGTGACCAGATATTTCGGCGGGATCCTGCTGGGTAAGGGAGGCCTGGTCAGGGCCTATACCGATGCGGCCGTACAGGCTGTCAAAGCTGCCGGGACAGTGAAGTCGGAACAGGGTACGGTCTTTTCACTTTCCATGAATTATGATATAAGCGAGAAGATGATATTTGCCGTCCGCAGCAAGGAATGGCATATTGACGACATCAGATATTCCGATAAAGTGGAAGTTGATGTTACAGTAAGAAAAGATGAGGAAGAGGCTTTCACGGATCTGATCACCGACAGGTCTTCGGGCACCGTGACGGCACAGAAAAAGGGAGAAAGGGAGCTTCTTACGGATATTGCTTGAGTTTTGCCTATAATAGATAACGGGTAAAGAGTAATATCAGCATAGAGGTGATATATATGGAAGAAAAAGATAAGGAAACAAAGAAGAACAGCAAGAATACGGCCATTACGGTCTTAACCATATTCCTGGTGCTCTGTATCCTGTTCTCGGCTGTGCAGACACTTTATATCTTCGCTCTTACCACCGGCAGGATCGGCAATATGAGCTATACTCCCGGGATCGAGCTTCCCGAGAAGCCTGAGGACGGTGACAGCGGTATCGAGAACGTGGATACTGTAAGCCCTTATGCAGATCCCTGCTTCTCACTTGAAGAGGCAGCCAGCGTAACCGATCCCAACAAGCAGACACTTACCACCATGGAGATCGCTTCAAGCGTAGGACCTGCCACGGTCTCTATATTCATAATCGGAAGCGGTTATTCGGGACAGCAGGAGGCAGTCTCCGCAGGTTCCGGATTCATCATCTCCCAGGACGGATATGTTGTTACGAATGCCCACGTTGTGGATGCAGTGGTGGCAGATGATACCATGTCCATCAAGATCATGGTCCCGGGTTTCGATGACCTGATCGATGCACAGATCGTAGGAACAGATGAGCAGACTGACATCGCAGTAGTAAAGCTCATGGACGAAGCAGATTATCCCACTGTTACCCTGGGTGACTCCGATGTACTTCAGGTGGGTGAACTTGCTGTAGCCATCGGAAATCCTCTTGGAACTCTCGACGGAACTGTTACTGTTGGAGTCGTCTCAGCTCTTGAGAGAAGGATGAACAACAACGGCTACACCATGAAGCTCATCCAGACTGATGCCTCCATCAACGAAGGTAACAGCGGCGGACCTCTCATCAATTCCTTCGGTGAGGTCATCGGTGTTACAAATGCCAAGATGAGTTCTGCCGAGGGTCTGGGATTTGCCATCCCCATCTCAAATGTCAGGACAGTCATAGAGTCCCTGATCAACTACGGATATGTTGCCAACCGTCCCTATCTGGGCATCACCGTCAACTATGTTGTTGATAATATCTACTACGGAGCTGTAGGCGGGATCTATGTTGCAGAGATCGCTCCCGGGGGCCCGGGAGATCAGGCAGGCGTCAGGGTCGGCGACAGGATCGTATCCTTTGACGGGGTTGAAATTGAACAGTCAAGTGATATCATAGATATACGCGACTCGCATTCAGTCGGGGACGAAGTCCCTATAGTCGTTGAAAGAGACGGCAGGAATGTTGAATTGACACTTACGATAGGAGACAGCAGTATCTCATATGAAGATGACTAAGAATTCATTTGTCACAAAGCTCATTGCTACGATCCTTGTAGGCGCAATGATGATCACCTTCGTCTCGATCATCATCCTTATCGTAGCCGGTATCTGATAATAATCCAGTTTATCCAAAGACCTGCCCACCGGCAGGTCTTTTTCTATGCTTAAATTACCCCAATTGTTGCCCCGCTGGGGCAAGCTGATGAGCAAAACCTGCACGGATTACCCCAAATGTTGCCCCGCTGGGGCAAGCGGATGAGCAAAACCTACTCGAATTACCCCAATTCTTGCCCCGCTGGGGCAAG
>CACXGG010000017.1 GCA_902767145.1 Oscillospiraceae bacterium
ATGGATGAGAGGATCAGGAGCGTTGTTGTAATGGGAATAGGTGAGCCCTTTGATAACTACGACAATCTCATCTCTTTCCTGAAGCTCATAAATGATCCGGATGGTCCTAATCTCGGTGCGCGCCATGTGACTGTTTCCACCTGCGGCCTTATCCCCAAGATAGAGGAATTTACGAAGCTCAAGCTCCAGGTGAACCTGGCCATATCGCTTCACGCTCCTAATGACGAGCTCCGCCGTGAGCTCATGCCCGTACCTGCCCATTATCCGGTAATGGACCTTATCGATGCCTGCAGGAAGTATGTTAAGGAGACGGGAAGAAGGATAACCTTCGAGTATTCGCTTTTCGATGAGGTAAATGATACCATCGCCTGCGCAAGGCAGCTGGCGACCCTTCTCAAGGGCCTTAACTGCCATATCAATCTCATAGCAGCAAATGAATTCCCCGGAAGCCCTTACAAGAGGTGCAGGAAGGGAAGGATAGATGTCTTCAGGAAGGAACTTGAAAGGCTGGGCCTTAATGCGACCCTTAGAAGAGAGATGGGAACTGACATTATGGCAGCCTGCGGACAGCTTAGAAGAGGGATAGAGGAGAAAGAGAAATGATCTGCAAGGGAAGAAGCGAGACGGGAAGTATACGTCAGGATAATGAGGACAGTTTCGCCTTTAAGAGCATTGGCGGAGCGCTCCTCATGGTATTAGCCGACGGCATCGGAGGCATAAGGGGCGGAGAAGTCGCCAGCATGACGGCTGTCGACGCCATCATGAATAATTTTCCCTCCGACATCGAGGGCTATGGCGAGGAGGAGATCAGATCTCTTTTCGAGAAGCTCTTTGACAGGGCGAACAGGGATATCCTCATAAAGTCTTATTCTGACAGCGATCTTGCAGGGATGGGGACGACTCTTACGGTGTCCCTCGTCCTTGAAAAGAAGGTCTATATAGCTCATATCGGTGATACGAGAGCCTATCTTATCCACGGTTCCTCCATCATCAGGCTCACCGAGGACCATACGGCCAGCGACGTTTCTGTAGCCGGCAGGAACTGTCTTACCAGGTCCCTGGGCGAAAATGAGTTTATAAAACCCGACTTTTATGTATATAATATAATTTATGGCGATATGGTCCTGCTCTCCTCCGACGGGCTTCACGGATATCTGTCAGACAATGAGATCCTGAAGTGCCTGAAGATGAGAAATGACATCGACGCCTGCCTGGGCAGGCTCATCGATGAGGCATATAAGGCGGGATCCAACGACAATGTCACGGCACTGCTTTCGTATATCAGACCTGATACGGAAGATGTGGATAAAGGAGAAAATATAGGATGAACGTACAAGGCCCTGAAGGCATGATATTTGCCGGGAAGTACAAGATAAACAGACTTATCGGCAGAGGCGGAATGGCTAATGTGTATCTTGCTGTTGATACAGTGACCGGCATCAAGGTCGCCATCAAGATCTTAAAGCCCGAGTTTTCCGCAGACGAGGAATTCATCAGAAGGTTCGATACAGAGGCGAGGGCTGTTTCCTCACTGAATCACGCAAATATAGTTAAAGTCTTCGGTGTAGGCCATGAAGGCAATTTCAGGTATATCGTCCAGGAATATGTTGAGGGCATCACTGTTAAGGAACTCATCAACCAGAACGGACACCTTGACTGGAGAGTCGCAGTCCCCATCGTCATCCAGGTGGGTATGGCTCTGGAATATGCCCACAATAACGGCATCGTCCACAGGGACATCAAGCCCCAGAATATCCTTATCTCCAGGGACCGTATCGCAAAGATCACGGACTTTGGTATCGCAAGAGCCTCCACAGGCAATACTGTTACCATGACATCAGGCGGAGCCATGGGTTCCGTACATTATTTCTCACCTGAGCAGGCCAGGGGCGGAAACGTGGGACCTTCCTCCGATATCTACTCCATCGGCGTAATGCTCTATGAGATGATCACGGGAAGAGTACCCTTCGACGGAGACTCCAACGTATCCATCGCAGTCAAGCATCTGCAGGAGAAGCCCCCGGTGGCTTCCGCATATGTTCCCGGTATCCCTTCGGGTCTCGACAACATCATCATCAAGTGTATGCAGAAGACTCCCGAGAAGAGATATCTGTCCATGAGACAGATGGTCACCGAGCTGGATGCCCTCATGGTGGATCCTGACGGTATCTACGGTGTCATCACAAATGAGATCCCTTCACAGGTGGATGAGAAGCCCAATGTATCCTTCAGGCAGGATCCCAGCTACGACAAGATCGATGAGCTGGAGAAGTCCGCTGAGGCCAGGAGAAGATCGAGACTGCGTGATAACGTGCTCTTCGTTCTCATCGTGGTATGTATCGTGGGAGTGCTCATAGGACTCGGCGTCCTTGTGGTATCGGCACTGTCCAATGCCACCAATATACAGAAGAATACGGACTACATGGTCAGGAACTATGTGGGCCTTACATATGAAGAAGTCAAGGATGAACTGGACAAGAACGGTATCAGCTATGAGCCAGTCTATGAGGCTACTGATGATTATGAGCCCGGTATCGTAATGGAGCAGAGCATCGCAGAAGGCGTTGTCATCGCTTCCGGAAGTAATGTCCACAAGATCGTCCTTACAGTATCTTCAAAGATCGACTATATCATCCTTGATGATTACAGTGGTGTGGATTATCATGACGCATTCACCATACTTCAGAACCTGGGACTTAACGTAAGCCTTCTTGCCGAGAGCAACGAGGAGCTGGACGCTGATATCGTCATCAGGACAGAGCCTGAAGCCGGAAGCCAGGTGCCTCCGGGAGGAAGCGTCACCCTTATCTATGCAAAGGAGCCTTCAAGCTCTGAAGTTCCCAACCTCTCCGGTATGACCCTGGATGAGGCAAGAGAGGAGCTGGAAGAGATCGGCCTTAATATCGACCATATCGAAGGCGCTTCAGATATCCTTTCACTTCCCGAGAGCCAGCAGTATGTCATCATGACAGACCCTGTAGCCGGAGTCACACTTCCCAGAAGATCCGGTATCTGGGTATATGTCGGCACCATGGAGGATGTTGAGAGAGGCGGTACGCCTACACCTACACCCCAGACCATCGAAGTCGAGATCGATATCGAAAGCGGAAGCGGAGACGTTGACGGTGAGGGCGACTATGAGATCGGCGAGAGAGTAACACTTACAGCTTATCCCGCTGACGGATATGATTTCGATCACTGGGAGGATCCCTTCGGAAACTCCGTCTCCATCGGCGAGGAATATACATTTATCGTCTATAACCCTGATCCCACTGCGGATCCCGATGACGATATAGTCCTTACATATACGGCATACTTCAAGGAGGAGCCGACACCGACTCCTACACCAGAACCTACGGACACGCCGACTCCTACACCGGAGCCGCCGCCTCCTGAACCGCAGGAGCCTCAGCCCGGTGAAGGAGAACCGGGATAACGTGACTGAAGAAGGCATCATAACCAGAGGCGTCGGAGGCACATATAAGGTCAGGGTCAAGGGCGAAGACCGCCTGTGCCAGATAAGGGGAGGGATAAGGCATAAGAAGCTGACTCCCGCAGTAGGTGACCGTGTCAGGATAGCTCCCTCGGGAGATCCGGATGTGCCCTATGTCCTTGAGAAGATAAAGACCAGGAAGAATTCCCTGGTCAGACCGCCCCTTGCCAATGTGGATAATCTGGTGCTGGTCTGTGCCGTAAAGGATCCGGAGCCTGACTTAAAGCTCCTGGATAAGATGCTCATCATATGCGCCAAGCTCTCCATCAGGCCCTTCGTGATCTTCACCAAGGCGGATCTCGATCCGGAAAAGGCGGAGGAGCTTTGCGGGATATATAAGAATGCCGGTATTGACTGTATTATCTCTTCACCCGATAATATGGTCTGTAAAGATCAGATCCTGGATCTGACATCTGACGGACTTACAGGTCTTGCAGGCCCGTCGGGAGCCGGAAAGAGCACTATCTGCAACCATCTTCTGGAAGATGAAGCCATGGCTGTAGGTGATATAAGCGAAAGGCTCAAGAGAGGAAAGCATACCACAAGGCATGTGGAGCTCTTCCCCTTCGGAGAAGGTTACCTCACCGATACTCCGGGATTTACGTCCCTGGACCTTTTCGAGCTGGGTGTGACTTACGAGGAAGTTGCCGGGGGTTACCCCGAGATAATAAGAGCATCTGAAGGATGCAGGTTCTCTGACTGCAGGCATATTGCAGAAAGGGACTGCGCAGTACTTTCAGGGATACCGGATGAGATAGATCCGGGAAGATATGACAGATATAAGGAGTTCTACGAATTCCTTTACAGTCAGAGGAATAATTATACCGGAGGAGTTCGTAAATGAACCAGATCGAGATAGCGCCTTCAATATTATCCGCAGATTTCGGATATCTGATGCGTGATATAGAGAGCATCAGTTCGGAGTGCAGATATCTCCACCTGGATGTAATGGACGGACATTATGTCCCCAATATCTCCATAGGACTTCCGGTCATCGCCTCCATCAGGAAGCACAGTGATCTTATATTCGATACCCATCTCATGATGACTGAACCCGAGAAGTATATCGAGGATTTCGTTAAGGCCGGATCTGACCGCATCACTTTCCATGTGGAGTGTTCCGATGATCCCCACGGCCTCATAAAGAAGATCAGGGATCTTGGACTTGCAGCAGGTGTTGCCATCCATCCTGATACTCCCATCGAGAAGATCTACCCCTTCCTTGAAAAGGGAGCCTGCGATCAGATCCTCATCATGTCCGTAAGGCCCGGCTTCGGAGGCCAGAGCTACCTGGATGGTTCCACCCAGAGGATATCCCATGTCAGGGAGATCCTGGACAGTAACGGATCTGAGGCTGTCATCTCCGTAGACGGAGGCATCAATGTCAGGACTATATGTGATGCTGCAGCTGCAGGAGCAAGGCTCATCGTTGCAGGCAGCACAGTCTTTAAGAAAGATGACAAGGCCCAGGCCGTAAGAGACCTTAAGAGAATAGCAGAAGAATCCATTAAATGAGGACAGCAGTTATCACAGGTGGCCCCGGAATAGATCCGGATACCGCCGCATGTATATGCGGAGGCTGTGATCAGGTCTATTGCGCCGATTCGGGTGTCGATCTGGCTTTTCGCGCAGGAATAAAGATAGATAAGGTATTCGGCGATATGGATTCCATATCCCCCGAAGGCAGGAACTATATAAAGGAAAAGGATATCCCCTGCGAAGTATATCCCGTTGATAAGGATCTTACCGATACCGAGATCGCACTTTCGAAGGTGCCGCCGGAGGA
>CACXGG010000018.1 GCA_902767145.1 Oscillospiraceae bacterium
CTTCATGCCGCAGGTCTCTATCATCACATAGGGATCAAACACCGGTTCGCCCTCCTGGTTGAAGTTACAGCTGATATACGGATAATCAGCCATACCTGTAAGTTCCAGGAACCTGTCTGTTCCATAATCAAATTCATGGTTTCCCGGGATAGCTGCATCGTATCCCATTTCGTTCATGAGATCTATTATCGCCTCACCCTGGGACAGTGTGCCTATGGTATCTCCCTGAATGGAATCACCGTCGTCGATGAGGATAGTGTCATATCCCTGGCCTTCAAGGTTCTCTCTTATCTCATAAAGACCGGCATAACCAAATCCGTTCTCGATTCCGCAGTGGACATCGCTGGTAATGAGTATACATACTTCCCCGTTGGGTTCCACCACAGGCTGCTCTTCCGCAGGCTCGGTCTCAACAGTCTCTTCTGTCTCCTCCGTGACCGCGGTCTCGGTCACTGCCACCTCAGGCGCAACAATGGAGACATCGGAACTTCCGGGCTCCAGCGCCGGCGGATCCTCCAGAAATGAACAGGAGACCAGGAAAAGCATGGAAGCCGATAATAAAACGCTTATTCCCTTCTTCATGACAACACCCCTTCAAAAAATGATCTTTGTCATTTTCCCTTACCTTTCATTATACCATCACCTCCCATTCATGACTAAAGTCATATATGGAAACTATCTTTTGGCAGTATTGCTGACATAGAAGGTCCTGTAGAATCATAGTCAGAAAAGGGCACGGCCCGAAAAAAAGAGGTAGATAAGAAATGAAAACAGTAGTTAAACTCGACGGACTTATAAAGAAATACGACAACAGAGCTGTCGTTGACGGTCTCTCCCTGGAGATCAGGGAAGGAGAGATCTTCGGACTTCTGGGTCCCAACGGAGCGGGAAAGTCCACCACCATGAACATGATATGTTCACTCCTTAAGCCCACAGCGGGAAAGATCGAACTCTTCGGTCACGACATCAGGACAGAGAACAGCAAGGTTAAGCCCATGATCGGATATATCCCCCAGGACCTGGCCATCTACGGAAACCTCAAAGCCTGGGAGAACGTGGAGCTCTTCACTTCACTTTACGGAATAAAGGGACAGAAGCTCAAGGATGAGATCGACAGGTCGCTGGAGTTCGTAGGACTTTCCGATAAGAGGGACTCCTTCGCCAAGACATTCTCCGGCGGTATGAAGAGAAGGCTCAACATCGCCTGCGCCCTGGGCCACAGACCGAAGCTCCTGATCTTCGATGAGCCTACGGTGGGTATCGATCCCCAGTCCAGGAACTTCATCCTGGAAAAGATCAAGGATGTTAACAGGGACGGCACCACGGTCATCTACACCAGCCACTATATGGAGGAAGTAGAAGCCATCTGTACGAGAGTGGCCATCATGGACAACGGAAAGATCGTGGCCATCGGAACGACGGAAGAGCTCAAGAACATGGTGAGAAAGACACCTGATGAGGATGTTTCCCTGGAGGAGGTATTCCTCACGCTTACCGGAAAGAAATTAAGGGATTACGTGGAAGGATAAGAAGATGAGCAGACTTTTCTATATAGCAAAAAACTACCTGAAGCTCATATTGAGATCAAAGGCAATGATCATCATTACGGTCTTAGGTACTATCATGGTGGTCGCTGCCCTGTCCAGCACCTTCCGAACCATCCTTAACGAAGCGGAAAAGGACACGGATTTCACGATCGGCTACCACATGGAGGAAGGAAGCAGATACTCCATCGCAGAAGATCTTCTCGTTGATGGATTTGAGGAGGAGGGACTTACCGTAATCAAATACAAAGACGAAGATCCGGAGGAACTGATCAAAAACGGAGACGTGGTAGTCTTCATAGATTTTGGAAAAGACTCCTACTCCCTTACGGGAGATAAGCAGAAGCAGATCGATACCAGGATCATCCAGTATGTCCTCTATAACGTGGACAGCGCCATGAACGGAGAGTTCGGCACCGTAAAGGTGGAGCCGGAAGAGCTGGAGACAGTGGAGACACCCAGTGCCGAGGATTACTACGGTATCGTACAGACTGTCTATTTCATCTCACTGTGCGCAGTATTTCTCACCCCCATCTTCATCAATGAGAGAAAGGGAAATATCGCCATGAGGTTTAAGGTATCCAGCGCTACCGGTACCCACTCATATCTTGGAAAGATCACGTCATGCGTTCTCGTTTCCTGGGCGGCACAGACTGTCCTGGCCACCGGAGCCCTGGTACTTCTTCTGGGAGTCCATATCGGAGTCCCCCCGGTGAGCATAGCTCTGCTAATGCTGGCAACTGCAGCCTTCTGCGCCTTCGGAACCCTGTTCTTCATCATCTTTAAGAACCCTGCCGTATCCATTGGTCTTCTCTTCGGTATCCTCTGGTTCGCAGGACTTGTGGGAGGAACCTTCGAGACATATATGTACTCCAGTTTTTCCGAGAGCATCAAGCGTCTGTCTCCCTACTATTTCCTTAACAGATCACTTGTGGAACTCACCACATCGGGAAGCAGCGAATATCTTCTTCCCTGCATAGCAGAGATGGTCATCATCCTGGCTGTATCAATGGCCCTGGGTATCCTGATCACGAATAAGAAGAAAGAGGTATAAACCTATGTTCATAAATGCATTAAAGATGGCAAAGTCCACATGGAAGCTCATTATCAGGAGCAAGGGATTCATCGTCTTCGGACTGGTCCTTCCCATACTGGCAACTCTTTTTATAAACCTCTGGTTCAGGACCCCCACCGTGGAGAGCACTGAGTCCGTATATGAACTTTCATCCATTGACGAGCAGATCGTCTACCAGGTGGATTTCAGCAGATATACTGTCAAGGTCTACGATACGGTGATGAACGACAGGACCGATAACATCTGCAATAACTTAAACAGCGCAGGAATGTTCCAGATCTACAGGGCTGATGCAACAGCTCTCACTGACGAAGAGATAAGAGAGAACTACGAAAAGACAGCCATGAACGAACGCATCGGTGCAGTGGTGGTCTTAAGAGAGAATGAAGAAGACACTGAACTGTTTTCCGTAGGTGACGACGAAAGGTTCGACATGTTCAGGGACAGCCTTGAGACAGCCCTGGCCAACGACGGAAAGACACACGATGCTCCGGATATCACCTTTGTATCAGGTGAGGGAGATGAAGTTGACTACTATGAGACGAGAAACTTCTCATACTGTCTGGCATTTGCATCACTCTCCTTCGTATTCGGAGGCGTCCTGATCCTTTCCACAGTACTGTCTGAGAAGAAGGACAAGGTCTTCTCCAGGCTTATGCTCACAAAGGCCACCAAGGCAGGATATCTTCTCTCAAAGATAATCCTCTCCGCCTCACTCTCACTTTTCCAGACAGTGATCATGACACTCTGTTTCCTGTCCCTGGTAAAGGTCGACATAGGGATAACTGCACTCCAGTTCTTCCTTGTGCTCTTCCTCATCGGAATGGTGTTCAATCTCATGAGCCTGTGCATCGGACTGTACTTCAACTCACTTGTTTCCGCATCGGTAGCATCCTTTGTCATCTGGAGTACATCAGCCCTTCTGGCCGGCACATATTTCGATATAAGCCAGGCAACGGAACTCTATAAGAAAGTGGCACTTCTCATGCCCCAGAGATGGGCGCTCTTCGCAGTATCCAGGTTCATGGGCGGAGACTCCTCCGGATATTCCCTGATCCTTTGCGTATCAGCAGCCTATTTAGTTATAATATTCGTGGTCGGAGTCCTGGGACTCCGGCTGCAGGAAGAAGAGTAAGAAAGGATCCGGTCTATTGGACAGCCGCCTGAGGAACAACTATTTCATCGTTGTAAAGACATTGTGCGTATTAGCCCTTGCCTTAGGCGGAACTATGGATCATGTAGACGATACATCTAAGGCAGGTCTTACTCTTCTCGCCTCCGCGGTATTTCTCTTTTTCGCGATAATGCCGGAGATCGACCGCAGGGGACAAAAGAGAAAGTTAGTATGGTTATTTGGAGAAGGAATAGCGGCAGTATCTGCCCTGTTCCTTTTTCCCGTTGTGGGAGTATGCTTCCTGGCCGTCACTTATCTGGACCTGGTAAGCAGGCTGGACGCCGTCTTTTATGCCGGTGTCTTTTTCCTTCTCTTCCTTTCCGCCTTTTTCGAACTCAATATCGGTACATGCATCCTGGTCATGATGTTCCTTATCCTCCTTTACTACCAGCAGAACAAGATCATCTCCTGGTATGAGAGGATATCAAAGGACAACATCGCCCAGGAGTCAAAGCTCAAATCCGATATCGAGCACAGCAGGATGGAACATAAGGATGAGCTCAATAAATCCAGGCTCATGCACGAAAACGAACTCTTGGAGGAAAAGGGCAGGATATCCCAGGCCCTCCACGATAAGCTGGGCCACAGCATAAACGGCTCCCTCTACAAACTGGAGGCAGCAAAAGTCCTCATCGACAAAGACCCCGAAAAGAGCGGGACCATCCTTCAGGAAGTCATCGATAACCTCAGGGGCAGCATGGATGAGATCAGGGTCATCATAAGAAATGAAA
>CACXGG010000019.1 GCA_902767145.1 Oscillospiraceae bacterium
AATGGTAGTAGATATCGGCGGCGGTACTACTGATATCTCCGTTATCTCCCTTTGCGAGCCTGTTGTGGATGCATCCCTTAAGGTTGCCGGTGACAAGTTCGACGAAGCTATCATCAAGCACGTAAGAAGAAAGCACAATATCCTCATCGGTGAGAAGACAGCAGAGATGCTGAAGATCCAGATCGGATGCGCATATCCCAGGGATGAGGAGCTTACACTGGATGTCCGTGGAAGAAACCTTATCACAGGTCTTCCTTCCACAGTTACAGTATCATCCACTGAGATGCTGGAGGCTCTCGAGGAGCCTGTATCCTCCATCTTCGAAGCAGTTCATGTAGTACTTGAGAAGACACCTCCGGAGCTGATGGCTGATATCTCACAGAGAGGTATCGTCATGACAGGAGGCGGCGCACTCCTCTACGGACTTGACAGGATGCTCGCTACAAAGATAGGTATCGATGTATATATCGCTCAGGATCCTATTTCCTGCGTTGCCATCGGTACAGGTAAAGCATTGGATATGATGGATAAGTTCGCTGCACTGGGTGATCAGTAAATATAGAACAATATCTATCTTAAACAGAACGTTCAGGCCCCGGAAGCAAGCCGGGGCCTTTATTTTGCCTTAATATGAAGATTGACGATATATTATATTAATGATATTATCTTTGGGAAATCGGAAGTGTCCGATGTATTCCCGTAACAGAATTCTAATTATTTCGATTTGAGTTTTTATTACACCATTTTTGACAACGAGGTTTATATGTCAGAATTAGATCAACTGATCGCGAAGTCGATGGATGATCTCGCGGCGATCGCAGTTCAATTTGGAGATTTTACTGCAGAAGAAGCATCATCAAAAACTAAGGAAGAGCTGGTTGCAGCTATTTCCGGCAAGACAGTTGAGGAAGTAACTTCCATCATGTCACCTGCTCCCAAGAAGAAGACGACCAGAAAGAAAAAGGAAGAGCCTAAGGAAGAGGAGAAAGCTCCCGAATCTGAAACTCCCGCTGAGAAGAAGGCTCCTGCCCGAAAGACTTCCAAAAAGACTAAGAAGGAAACTGCTTCCGGGGAAAAGTCTGAGCCTTCCAAGGAGGAGGCAGCAGCAGAACCTGCTCCCGTGAAAAAGTCATCCAGGAAGAAGAAGGCAGAATCCAAGGAGGAGGAGAAAGCTCCCGAAGCTGAAGCTCCCACAGAGAAGAAGGCTCCTGCTAAGAGAGGCAGAAAAAAGAAGACAGCCGAAGCTGAGGAAGTAAAGGCTGAAGAACCTGCTGCTTCAGAAGCACCTGCTGCTAAAGAGGAGAAAAAGGAGGAAGCTCCTTCTGCTTCACCTAAGAAGAACAGCAAGAAGAGAAGGCTTTCCTTTGGCCCCGAGCAGGAAGTCAAGGAAGTCGCCATCGATCCTTCCGAGAAGTCTTCCGAGGAAGAGAATAAGGCTCCCGCAGAGCCCCAGGTCCCTGAGATCCAGTACACTGAAATCGAGGGTATCTTATCCATCGGCGGATCTGACAACAAGAATGAATACTGCGGATTTATCCACAGGAATAATTATCTTCCCGGTGAGGAGGATGCATATGTTCCCGGCCAGATGATCAAGAGGCTCGGCCTCCGCCGCGGCGACCACGTAAAGGGTCTTGTTGCTCCTCCCAGAGGAAAGGACAAGTATGCTCCCCTTCGTAAGGTCCTGGCTGTAAACGGAGTTGAGATCCCTGAGGATTCCGATTTCGATATCATCAGGAAGAGACCCAGGTTTGAGCATCTCACAGCCATCTATCCCGATGAGAGACTTACTCTCGAGACAGGTGCCGAGGATCTTTCCACCAGGATCATCGATCTTTTCTGCCCCATCGGTAAGGGCCAGAGAGGTATGATCGTATCTCCCCCTAAGGCAGGTAAGACCATCCTCATGCAGAAGATCGCAAATTCCATTACAGCAAATAACCCTTCATGTAAGGTCATCGTACTCCTCATCGACGAGCGTCCCGAGGAAGTTACGGATATGCAGAGATCCATCAAGGGCGAGGTCGTTTATTCAACCTTCGACAAGAGACCCGAGAACCATGTTAAGGTTACTGAGCTCGTTCTCGAGAGAGCCATGAGGCTCGTTGAGATGGGTGAGGATGTTGTAATCCTCCTTGACTCCATGACGAGACTTGCAAGAGCATACAACCTTACCATCAATCCCACAGGAAGGACTCTTTCCGGAGGTCTTGATCCGGGATCCCTTTACGGCCCCAAGCGTTTCTTCGGCGCCGCCAGAAATATCGAGTTCGGCGGAAGCCTTACCATCATCGCAACTGCCCTCATCGAGACAGGTTCACGTATGGACGAGGTCATCTTCGAGGAGTTCAAGGGTACAGGTAACATGGAAGTCGTCCTGGACAGAAAGCTGGCTGACAGAAGGATGTATCCTGCCATCGCAGTGGATAAGTCCGGTACCAGAAGAGAGGATCTTCTCCTTACGCCCGAGGAACTGGAGTCAGTATGGCTCACCAGAAAGGCCATTGCCGATGTGGATACCCTGGCAGCTACAGAGGCTGTCCTCAACTACATGAAGAGGACAACCAGCAATGCTTCCTTCGTATTATCGGCCAAAAAGTCCTTTTCTGTTGATTCGTGATTGACAACAGGGTGCGAAGATAGTATTATTTCAAAGTTACTATAAATCCGGTATGACATACATGCGAGATACGGTATGCGTCATATCTTTGATAAGAGGTGAAAAACATGAAAAGCGACATCCATCCCACGACCCAGCTGGTCACGGTAAAGTGTGCTTGTGGTGCTACTTTTGAGACACTTTCTACGAAGAGCGATCTTCGTGTTGATATCTGCTCAAACTGCCACCCTTTCTACACAGGTAAGCAGAAGCTTGTAGATACAGGCGGACGTGTTGACAAGTTC
>CACXGG010000020.1 GCA_902767145.1 Oscillospiraceae bacterium
AAGCCTCACCCTCAGGGCAGATCTCTGCAAGTTCTCTCGTGGGAGAATATTCTGTAGATGTGTAATACTCGGTGATCATACCGATGGCAACACCGCTGACGATACCGCAGATAGAGGAAACCCAGGGTGATACCCAGCCGAACTTGAACTCATCATAGAGGTCCATTCCGCCGAAAAGGAGATAACATGCTGCACCGCCAAGGACGATGGTAACGCCTGCGGAGATCCATGTAGCAAGGTCCAGCTCCTTGGAAGGGTTATCGCTCATCTTCTTGAAGTTAGCGATACCCAGGCCGATAAGGCAGCCGATAAGTCCTGCACATGCAAGGATTATGGGGAAGATAATGGTTGCATTGAATGTTGTCTCAGAGATCGCCTCATTCTCAGCATGGATAGCTGTCTGATAGAGAGTAACAGCGATCATGATGGTTGCAGACATTGTAGCAACGAAGCTCTCGAGAAGGTCGGAGCAGTTACCTGCGATGTCGTTAACGTTATCACCGATGAAGTCAGCAATGGTATTGGGGATACGGCTGTCATCCTCAGGAAGGTCGTGACGGATCTTACCAAGGATATCGGAAGAGATATCGGCAGCCTTTGTGTAGTTACCACCTGCAACACGGTTGAACATGGCAACGATGGAGCATCCCAGTGAATAAGTGGAGATCCTCATGATGGTAGGATTACACTCGAGATTTATAAGGACACCTGATCCGACTGCGTCATGCTGTACGCCACTGACGAGAAGGATGCAGACAAGTCCCAGCATACCGAAGGCCTGAACTGCAAGTCCGCTGATGGAACCGCCGCAGAGAGCGACCTTGACCGTCTCACCGATGGATAAGGTCTCACGGGCCTTATTGGATGTACGGACATTTGCATAAGTAGCAGATCTCATACCAAGGACACATACAGCGGAACTCATGGATGCGCCGATGATGAAGGTGATACCTGAAGTCTTCTCGATGAACAGAGTAAAGATCAGGGCGAGCGCTGCAACTACTGCGATGATACCTTTGAACTCAGTCTTAAGGAATGTGACTGATCCGGAACGGATGATCCCGGAAAGCTCGATCATATCAGGTGTGCCTTCGGGCATCTTCTTGATGCGGAAGAAGTTCGCGAAGATGTAAGCCATCGCGAGTACACACACGCCTAACACGACCACTAGAACGATGGTGTTATTAGTGAACATTCAAGCCTCCTATTAAAAAGTTAAATGAATTTTGTAAAAAGTCTTGAAAAACAAAACCTTGAAAATTATAGCATAATTCGGCACCCCTCTTCGGGCTTTTTGTATTAGTGAACAGGTCTAAAAACACCACGGATATTTAGTAAATCCGCATAAAAAGGAATTGCCTGTCCACTTACCCAGGTGGGGCAACGTTTCAGGCAATTCCCTATGTTTTTGCTCTCCAGCTTGCCCCGGTGGGGCAACATTTCAGGCATAAAAAAGGGGCTGTGTCTTTTACACAACCCCTTTCACATATCACGCTGTCATTATATCCGGAACTCTCCGCTCTTGAAGACACACATCATCTCACTGGTCAGGCTCAGTCCGTCGGGCTGCAGCTCCACTTCCTCCCTGCTCTTCCACTCGGCCACCGACAGTTCCGACTCGTCCATATGTATCTCGGTCGAGCCGTCCACCTCGCAGAAAAAGCCTGTCAGAAGATCGTCTGCGATCCCCCAGGGCTGGGACTTGTAGTACCTGATATTCTTTACCTTAAGGCCTGTCTCTTCCATGACTTCCCGTTCAACAGTCTGCTCCAAAGTCTCACCGATCTCGGCAAACCCTGCGACAAGTGCATAGTATCCGATACTCCTGCCGTTATATTTAGTGACAAGGATCTTATCATTCTCCCTGTCGATAACGCCGACTATAACAGCAGGGACTACCCTTGGGTAGATGATATTGCCGCAGTGTTCACACGTGATGGCTCTCTCCGTCTTACTCCTGCCCGTCCGCTCTCCGCATCTGCCGCAGAATCTGTTGTTCCGGTACCAGGTCCAGAGCTGTTTAGCCGTATATATGGCAAACAGTTCCTCCCCGGCAGCATCGCCGCTGTAGCGGAGCTCTCTTATCTTTCTGAACCCATATCCATCGGGATAAGTTACGGAAATATCTTCAGGAAGGAAAAAGGAGATCTCATCAATGGAGAAGAGATAGGTCAGGTCTGTCCCCAAAAGTCCGAGTTCCGACACGGCAGGAAGAGCTGTTCCGAAGAGCACTCCCTCGTCAGTGAAATATATCACCCTGTCAGAGCCCGAAGCTTTCTTATCAGGTTTATAAGTGATGTCCATCCTGTGCGGAAAAATGTCCTGTATCATACAGATAAAGATTATAACTCAATGCCCTTGATTATCAAATCATTCCTTTCTTTTATAACAGGTAAACCATATGAGTCCCATCATCAGTGACAGCGCAGATGCTCCTGCTCCCGCAAGACGTAAAGCGATGTTTGCCTTTTCGCCTGTGGCAGGAATATCTGTCTTATTGGGTGTTCCGACGGTCACGGTCTGCCCCTCCGCCTCTATATCAGCGTGGAATCCGACTTCGTGTCCGTCTCTGTACATATATTCAAAGCAGACTATATCTTCACCGGCAAGATCAGCTGCATCGAATGTAAAACTTATCTTTACCATCCCTGATCTCTCTTCGGGAATAAAGGTCATGGTAGTAGTAGTTATCTCTTCCTGAGTCTCCTTATCGATCAGTGTTCCCGTAAGTTCATATTCAAGTCCCGGGATCAGACCCTGGTAGAAGACATTATCTGAGATAGTGACATCCTCCTCCGGATCGATGACCTTCTCTCCCTCCTGTGAGAGCGTGGTGGTCACGATGGATCTTCCGTTTACGAAAAGGCCGTCAGCCGTGTCAAGCTCTCCGTATGTACTATTATCGATGACAAGGGACAGCTCATCAGTCTTTATCTCAAAGGGATAAGGGTTGGGGTCTGCTTCATACCCTTCAGGAGCCGTTCTCTCATAAAGGATATATCTCTGCCTGGGCATAAATGTCATGGTATAGATGCCGTCACCGTTATAGTCCTCCATGGAGGAATAAAAGACATCATCATTTCCGATCTGCCCGTCACCGTCACAGTCGATCCATATGTCAAAGACCGCTCCGGTAAGGGCGACCTGATGATCTGCTTCGTCCACCTTATAGACAGTTATATCCCCGAAGCATGTATTGGTGACAGACTCAAAGCCCGCATCTGTTATCTCCACAGTCTCTCCGTCCTGTCTGATGGAGGCTTCATAGATGATATCCGATCCTGTGAAGCCTTCGGGAGCTATGGTCTCTTCCACAAAGTAATCTCCCCAGGGAAGATCTCTCATGTAGTACTCACCTTCCGTCTCCTCTGTCATGGTGCCGACGATATTCCATTCATCGTCAAATACAGTGAAGACAGCACCTGTCAGCTTATTATCCGGATAAAGCTCATCAGTCTTCGTGAGATGAAGAGTTCCCCGGCATCTGTTCGTTATCTCCACGACTACATCTTCTGCCGTAAAGTCAGGCGCAGTAGTATCAGCTTTGTCGATGGTTACGGTCACATATTCCTCTGTTACTGAGAATCCTTCAGGAGCTGAAGTCTCCACTATGAAGTAGGTACCTGATGCAAGAGGCTCAGTGGTCACATAATATCCTGACCCCTCTTCTATAGCGACTTCAACAGGACCGCCATTAAAGGACATGGCAGCACCGTCTTCACCTTCCTCATATTCACCGCTCAGGTTGGTGTCCTCATATATCTCGAATACCGCACCCGTAAGATAATGCTCCTCATCATCCTCATCTGTCTTGACGATCTTTACGAAAACGTTATAAGGGATATCCTCCACATCGATCTCATATTCCTGACCCCTGTTTACCACCAGAGGGAACAGTGCATCGTTCAGATAATATCCGTCCACCGTCTCAGCTTCCGCCACGATGTAGTATCCTGCAGGAACATCATCGAAAACAACCTGCCCGTCAAGATCATCATCGGTCATCCTCAAAGGATCTCCCATCTCATCATCGTCCAGGACACCGTTCTCATTGATATCAACATAAAGATCAAAGGCTGTACCTCCCACGGAGGATCCCGTCCAGCCGTCAGTCTTGTTTATCACGATCTGCGCCCTGATGCTGTTAACGGCTGTGACAGCCTCAGCATATCCCGGATCAGGAGAAGTAAGATGCACCAGTTTATTTCCGTCAGAGGTCTGTCCTCCCTCGTAGCTGCAGATAAAGAATGCCGGGGTCTGCTCTTCTATCTCATACCATCCGTAGGGAAGGCCCTCTATACTGATGGTGCCTTCAGAAGACGTCTCATATGATCCCACGTGATATCTTGGAGACGTATCATCATCGAAAGTCGCATCATTTCCTCTGTAGTAAAGGTCAAAGGTGATACCGGCCGGCTCGTTGTCCTCCGATATCTTTGTGATAAGAAGTTCCGCTTCGTTCCTTACGTTGTCACAGGTGATGGTGACATCGTCCCCGTCATGAAGATCGAATTCATAGAAGCATGTTCCGTTTGTCCCCCTGCGCCAGCCATCAGGGATGTTATATGTATAAGGGATCAGGCTCTGATCATCACATTCAAGGTAAGTCTCCGGAAGCGTCTCAGTGATCACATAGCTTCCCGGCATGACTTCCAGGGTGGTTTTCGAGCCGGAAGCCCACACCAGGGACCCGTCTGATCTTGTGGTGCCGCTGTATGTATCACCTGTATCAACATTTTCCAGGACAAATGAGATACCGCTGACCGTGTCATCTGAAGATGAGGAAGTCTTCTTCAGAGCGAGCTGCGCCGAGGGAAGGTTGAATGCAACCCAGCAGGTAATACCGGAAAAGCCTCCTCCCGATACGGCCACCGCCTGAAGGTTATCGTCATTATCACCCTCACCGTAGATTGAATCATCGTAGATAAGAAGGGTGCATCTTCCCCTTTCGTTGGATCTCATCCTCATATAGGCATTGTCAATATCGACGCTTGGATCAAAAGTGATATCTATGGTATCCCCGTCGATATGGTAGCTTACCTTGTCCGGGCTGAGCTGTGTGGTGCCTTCGAAAAAGGTGATATTACTGAAATCATAATCGGAGATATCCTCATTTGTATCAGTAAGTGTCACATGAAGACCGGTGTCCACGGTAACTTCCGGGGCACCCGCTCTGGTCATGGAGGAGAAGGACGGTCTGGGGCGGCCAAAGGAGGACCCCGTACCTGTCACCGGGTCATAGACATTATCCGAAAAGACCCTGTTGGCGATCTTGTGGTACCAGTAATCACACTTGAGGTGGAAATCCCGCTCCTCAGCATTCTGGTCGCTGCTCTCTCCGAAGATGGTTATGGCCACGTTGGCAGCGCCGGTACTGTGCCATCCTCCGTAATAATCCACTTCACCTACAACGACTTCCCAGATAAGGATCTGGGTGGCCACTGCAAAATAGAGATTGTTTTCAGGATCTTCCGGGGAATCCGTATCAAGGTCTCTCGCGGAACCCTCATCGTCACAGTAATAGCCTCCGCCATAACCATAGAAAAGGATCCTTTCAAGTGTCTCCTCCTCCTGCTCGGCGGTCATGACGGAAGTTCCGTCTATGATATCCGATACATCCTTGGAGTCCAGGGTCTGGTCATCACTTCGATGCCTTCCCGGCTCCAGACAGTAACCGATATTATCCTCACCGTCGATATCGAAGAAATAGATCTTATTCCCCGCATGATGGCGCCAGCCTCCGTTATAGACCACCTCATCATGATAATGGGGCAGATCATATCCTATGACAGCAGAGGATGCGGCATCCAGGGGCAATGGGTTCATCATCATGAACGTCATGATCAGGGAGATCAGAAGGGCTATCGGTCTTTTTATCCTGTCTTTATCTATTCTCATGATCCTCACCCCCTTAAACACACCTGGACTGGCTTACCATGGGGAAGATCTTCCGTGTAGATAGACTGTACAGATAAACACAGTCCGACAGTTTCTTCGCTTCGTCCTCCTCATCGGAATGAATATCGCACAGAAACCCGGCAAGCACCTCCGGATCCACCTGTGGAGCGGCCTTTATGATGAGGATCTCATCTATGGAAGGCATCATCAGATAAAGGTCGCTGTCCATCCCGAAGGCGATATCGTGAAGGATGTCATCGTAAAGGATAAGGTTCGCTCCGAAATGGGATATGGAATTTGAAAGGATATACATCTTCTCATCGTCGGAATCGTGGGATCTGTAGTTTTCTATCTCGGCATCGGGAACTCCTCTGTTCACCATCATCTCCTCCACCACGTCATCCATATCCTTTACGCAGGGAGGCAGGAGCCTCAGGGTGTTTTCATAGGCATGATCGAAAAGCTCATCTTCCGAGTATCCCATGACCGTTGCCAGGTCGTTGTCGATTATGGTACTCGATATGCCTGCCCTCTCGATGGATACCGCCCACCTGTATATAATGGCCAGATCAAGGAAATTCCTGTGGGGCACGTCATTGAGAAGGGAGTCATTTCCGTCCCTGGGCACCAGCTGGAAGATGATACTGTCTCCGGCATTCTTATAATCAAGTTTCCCCGTCAGGGTCTTTCCGTAGGAGATGCCGTTCTTCATGGCCATGGCGGCACGCCTCATCTCCCTTTCGATATTTCCTGTCTTCAGGTATCCGTCGTAAAGGTCATTGAAATACAGGGTGGGACGCACCGTCGCCTTCCTGCCCTCTCCCGCCTTTGCTATGGAAAAACCGTCAAGCTGTCTCCCTCTCTTTTTCACCGGCATGACTTCCAGCTCATGGTCCTTATAATCGCTTCCCATGAAGTCCATAAATCTGGCCGTAACTTCTGTCTTAAATTCATCGTAGCTGAGCATTTTTACCTCCTTCGCTTGATCAAGGGCATGAAAAAACCGCACCGGTGATCCGGTACGGTCTCTTTATGTGTATTCACAGCCTAATGATAATACGGAACCTTAGTCTCTTCAATATACAAAAAGTCCCATATTTACTGTCCCTTTATTGTAACAACGACTATGAGTTCACCACTGCCCAGGGACACGGAAAAACTGTCCTCTCCCTCCCTTATGGAGTTACTGTTGAAATGCCCGTAACCAAAAGGTATATCGGCATTTTCCACCTCATAGGAAAGGCCACTGCAGGTCACATTTTTTGAGGGGGT